>JBAZHC010000021.1 GCA_041652575.1 Phycisphaerae bacterium
TAACTTCTTCATTTTCTCGCTCCTTAAAAAATTTCTCCCTAATTTTTTCTTCTCCGTCTGGACTTCCGCATCCTGCCTAATCATCAGCCAGACTCAATAATTCATTATACCAAATTTACCATTAAAAATGGCAAAATATAACAGGACAATATATATATATATACCGGATACTGATTCTTTTGTCAAATAAAAATCGGCAAAAATAACCTCTTTTTTATTGCACACATTTACCATTATGGCGGAGAGACAAAAGACTTGCGATTAGACAAATTATCAAACATATTGCGCAACTTATCGCCAATAATTGCCCATATTTACTAAAGGCTGTAACCCTTTTATCAATAAAAATCTCATCGGCGAACCAGCCGTGTTGGCCGGTTCTTTGAACGGCCTGCTTATTAAGCGTTCCGGCAGAAAAATTATTTTTAATATTTCCAGTCGAATCTATCAGGCAGCTAATGCCGGTATTTGCGCAGCGAATTACAGACAAACGATTTTCAACCGCGCGGAATACACAAATCGCCATGCGCTGGCTCAGTTCAACGCTGGCCGTGATTTTGTCGCCGTTTTTCCTGACGAACCAGCCGTCGTTGCTTATGTTTACGAGCCAATCGAGCCTTTTGTTTCCGTTTTTATCGAGCGCAAGTTTCCTTGCGACCTGTGGTATCGTATCCTCGAAGCAAATCATTACGCCGAACTCGTAATTTTTATTTTGCCCCGGCATTTTAAAGGTCATGTATTCGTTTCCCTCGTCCAGCGTATAGTCGTAATCGTAAGGCGAAAGCAGCATCAGGATTTTGAAAAGAAAAGGCAGCTCCTTTTTCAAAGGCATATATTCGCCGAACGGAACCAGATGCGTTTTGTTGTAATACTGGCGCGGGCCGGTCTGGTTCGGCTCGTATAAAAACGCCGAGTTATATTTTGTTTTAAATTTTATTCTCTCGCCCGCCACATAAGCGTCTCCGCCAAAGGCGCCGATGAGAAGATAAACGCCTTCGTTGGCGTGCCGCAGAAGGGCGCTATGGCACACCTGCGCGATATCGTCTTCGGCCACAAGTTCGAGCAGGCTGTCGCTCATCGTGGTTTCGACCATTGTCTCCGGCCAGATGATAAGCGATGGTCTTGCTTCCAGTAAACAGGCCCTGCTGTTGGCAAGCAGGTTCAGGAAAGTTTTCTGCGATGAATCGGTATCTTCGCCCGCGACGACGGGCACGTTCGATTGTATTACGCCGACTTTCGGGCCGGGCAGGATAAATTTGCCGGCCTGGTCGATTCTGTATTGGCCGTAGAAAAGAGCCGCGGCGAGAATTGAAAGCAAAATCACATTGCCGAGAAACGCGGAACTTTTATAAGATTTGTTTTTGAAACTTAAAACGGTTTCGCTGATAGCGCCGTTTGCCATTGCGATAATAAAACTTATTCCCGCGGTGCCGAAGATATCGGCAATCTGAATGAGGGGGATATTTCTGTACTGGCTGTGCGCCAAAAACCGCCAACTGAAAAGCCAGCCGCGAAGCGCCTCTTCGCCGACGATAAGTATCGGCAGCGAAAACCATATCGGGATGTTTTTCCGCACACAATACCGCAGGGCGATAACGACGAGCGGCCAATAAAGGCCCAGGTAAAGGCAAACCACAATCCAGCCGGGAATCGTTATAGGCACCAGCCAGTAAAGATTTCCGAGCCAGTATAAAAGACCGGCGAGATACGCGACCAAAAGAACAACGGAGTTTTTTTCGTCCACGAGGGAGCCGATTACGAACGGCACGAGTGCAATCCACGCGAGAAATGAAAGATTAAACGGCGACTGAATTACCGTCAGCAGAATGACTGATATCACAAAGCAAACGATGAAAGGTATATTCTTTTTGGACAATAAAACCTCCGGCTTTAATTTTATTTCCTTTTTTCGCTGCTGACAAAATCCTTTAAAACTGTCGCAATCTGGCCGGCGTCGTATTTTTTGCCGTTATTCATACGCAGGGCGAATTGTTTTGTAAAAATTTCGAGCAGTTTATTATTTTCGACGAGCTGGGCGATACCCAATCCGGTCTCGACAAATAATCTTTTTATTTCAGTCAGTTCCATCGGATTGAAATACAGATTTTCCTTTGTTTTCTTTTGTTTTAAAGTCTGTTCTATTCTCTCTGTGGTTTTTTTTGCATAGCTTTGCGAAATATCTATTCCGCAATAGTTTCTGCCGTATTGAGCGGCAACGACGGCGGTGGTGCCTGAGCCGATGAACGGGTCGAGTACGCAGTCGCCCGCGTTTGAACTTGCCGCGATGATTCTCGCAAGCAAAAGTTCCGGCATCTGACAGGGGTGCCAGAGCTGTCTTTCCTTGAAAGTTCCGCAGACCCTTGAGAAGCTGTCCCATACATCGTCAGGCGTTTTGCCGACGGAATTGGCGCGCTTATCGTTGTAAATCAATTGCCTGTCGGAAGGGCATCTGATTGCGTAATCGTTGAACGTAAATTGTTTTTTGTCTTTAACGAAATAAAAAATATGAGTGTGTGAGCGTGCGAATTTGTTTTTCGTCTGCTGGCCGAAGGTGTAATGCCAGATAATCCAGTTTCGGCAGAACAGTTTCAGTTCGTCTTCGGCTATTATTTTTACCTGTGCCGCGTAATCGTCGCCGATGGCGATGTAAAACGAGCCGGTCGGCTTAAGGACGTTATTGCAGGCTGACATCCATTGTTTTGTCCAGTCGATATAATGCTGTTTTTCTTTCTTATCGTTGTATTTGTCGTATTTGTATCCGATGTTGAAAGGGGGGTCGGCGAAAACAAGGTCTGCGAACGGTTCTTTGACTGTGTTTAGTATCTCGATACAGTCGCCAGCTATGATTTTATTGATAAGTTCTTCCATCCCCTTATTTTAGCGCACTTTGCGAGTATTGCAAGCAGGATATTTAGTCTGAAAATAGTTTTGACAAAAAGATGGAAATTGTAGAGAATATAGAAAGTAAAAAGGTGTTGATATGAATGCGCAGAAAAAAATTGAATATTGGATGGATACCGCACATTACGACTTGGTCAGCGCAAAAGCTATGCTGGACAAGAAGAGATATTTATATGTTGGTTTCTTGTGTCATCAGGTAGTTGAAAAGACGCTTAAGGCGTATTACTGGCACAGTCAAAAAAAGGAACCGCCTTATATTCATAATTTAATTGTTCTTTCGGAAAAAAGTGAGTTCGTAACAAAAGCCGATGAAAGCCATTTCATTCTTTTTAATCAACTTATGCCTCTTAATATTCAGGCTCGTTATCCTGAGGATAAACAGCTTTTGTTAAAATCTTTGAATAGTAAAAAATGTACAGAATTGTATAAAAGCACAAAAGGATTTTACACGTGGACAAAAAAATTATTAAAATAGCCCGGCTTTACGCCCAAAAAGTCAGGGATTATATGCCGGTTGATATGGTTATCCTTTATGGTTCCCATGCAAAAGGCACAGCCACAAAGTCCAGCGATATTGATATCGCGGTGGTGGTCGATAAGTTCAAAGGGGATTATCTGCAGGTAAGTGCGGATTTATTTGGTCTTGTCCGTGATGTGAATATTCAGATTGAACCGGTTTTGCTTTGCCGTTCAATGGATAAAAGCGGATTTCTCGAAAGCGTTGTCAAACACGGCAAAATTGTTTATAAAGCCATCGCATAAAAATGTAGTCGCCGGCGATTATTTGATTTTCATAATTTTTAGCCACTAAGACACCAAGGCACGAATTTTTTAACTATATCATTTTCTTTGTGTCTTTGTGCCTTCGTGGCAATCGCCCCCCATTTTAGCGCCAGCGGCGTATATACAAGCAGGACTTGGTTGCCAATTGTTATTTAATATACAATTTCATATTCTTTCAACAAATAAGATAATTCATTGATTTTTGTTTCGTATATCTTTGGTTTCAGATTTCTCTGTAAGCACCAATTTATGACAGTTTCTTTGTCTTTTCCAATTTTACAGCCAAGATGTACCGAAACCAATGCATCAGGATTAAACTTTTGCAAAGTCCTTGGTTTTTCAGGCAGTACAACTCTCCATTCCTGCTCATATTCCCAGCATGATGCTTTAGTGAAAAATATTTTGTCAGTTATTTCTTTTTCATTATTAGTAAAAGGATTCCAGTTGTATTCATTAGCCGGAGGGTATTTGACGTTATCAGGAATACAGGGGTTGTTATTAAAACCAAAAAGTAATTTATTGTAATCGAAACCTATGCAAATTCCTTGATGGGAATCTGTATAATGCGACCACATCAAAATAGCCAACCCGACATTTTTTTTATTACATGGTTCCAGTTCGGAGAGAGACAATACCCCCATATTTAGATAGCTTTTAAACTTGTCACTAAAATAGACCCTAAGCTCTGATATGGGCTTGTTATTAATAAATTGTTTAGCTTTCACTAAATCGATTCCAACCTTTGCAAACTTTTCAGAATTGATATTTTCAATGTATTTTAACATTTGCTCTTTGGTGACGTTCTTTAAGTTGGGAGGAATTTTACAATCAAACGGGTCATTGAATTGGTCTGGATGGGAAAAATATAGTTCGTTATTTATAAATATATTATGGGTAAATTTGAAGTTGTTTCCGGAAAGTGGTCTGTATTTGTAAAGTATTTTCGGTGAAGGTTCCATGGTCTCTTTTCTTTTTAGTATCATTTATCTTTTTATTGTTTATTGTTAGATAAATCATAGCCTTAAACATTGTGGTTTATCAAGCCGGAAATAAGAACCCTGCCAAAGTTCCCTCTGATTTTGTTTTTCGAGGAAACAAAATACCGAAGATTCGGGAATTAAAATGTTGGCAGGGCTAACCCCAAAAACTGCGTTTTTTTAATGGATTCCAGCCTGCGCGGGAATGACAACCCCCCCCCCCCCCCCCCAGCACGGGTCTGGGGGCTAACCCCAAAAAACCATATTTTTCTAAAAAAATTCGGTTTTTTGCTTGCTTTTTGTTAAAAATATGGTATAATACGCATAAAGTTAAGCGTAAAACTAACAAAATTCAATATCTAACTATGGAAATCCAAAATCCTAATATCTAAATCAGAAACAATATCGAATTACCAAAACACGAATGTTCAAAACTGTTTTGAGCATTTAGTAATTGAGATTTTGAATTTGTTTAGTGCTTAGGATTTAGGGTTTAGAGTTTTCAACCATAAAATTTTCATTCCCGCCTTAGGCGGGTAAACTTCAATCCTAAATTTTTATGCCTAAACTTTATCTGCACATTCCGCCAATACCATATTTTCTGCCGACGTTTATTATGCGCATCGGCGTGTGGATTTTGCTGCGCCACAGGATAAAAAAATATGGTTTCGCATTTCGCAGGATTAAACTTACCAGCGGCAAATCCATCGGGACAAAGCCCGCCGAGACCAAGTATGCAATTGTTGACGCGGAGGACTATGAAAAACTAAATTGCTATAATTGGCAGTGCTTAACGAGCAGAAGTACGTTTTATGCAGTGCGGCTTCGATTGAATAATGAAAAAGCAAAGATTATGCGTATGCACAGAGAAATAATGCAGGCACCGAAAGGAATGGTTGTTGACCATATTGACCACGATGGGTTGAATAACTGCAAATCAAATTTAAGAATTGCAACTCCTTCTGAAAACCGCAGAAACAGCAGGAAGGCGAAGGGCACAAGTTCAAAATTCAAAGGGGTATGCTGGCATAAAAGTAATAAGAAATGGAGTGTCGGGATAAATATAAACGGTCGCCGAAAACATCTCGGCTCTTTTGATAACGAAGCAGAAGCTGCAAAAACATACGATAAAGCGGTAAAAAAATATCATGGAGAGTTTGCGGTGCTGAATTTTGAAGAAACTGACCACTAATATACCAAAAAGGGCAATATAATTAGAAAATTTAGGGTCTTAGTGCCTTTGTGGCTATTCAGGAGGCCTGAAAAATGTGCTTGCATAGGGGATTAAAAGGCGTATAATTACCTCAAAATCGCGGGTGTAGCTCAGTGGTAGAGCGTCACGTTGCCAACGTGAATGTCGTGAGTTCGAGCCTCATCACCCGCTTTTACAAATTATCAGTGAGCTACCGGCTAAATTTAGCCAGGCGCTGGTCGCTGGTATGTCATAAGGCCGATTAAGGGCTTCAGGACATATATACGACCTGAAGCTTTTTTGTTTTATGACACTGATTAACGCGGTATTTAAAAAGTTAAGACACGGATTAACACGGATTAACACTGTAAATAAAATATAATATCTCTGTATCCTCTGTGAACTCTGTGGCTAAAATATTTCGAATTACTCTATGGCAATTTTTTAGGAATCCAAAAATGGCAAAAGAAACGAAACCAACCGAGACCGAAACAAAAGACGAAATTAAGAACGCAGTCAGTATCGCTGATGCAGGTCCGTGCAAAAAGAAAATCAGCGTTGAGATACCAGCCGAGAAAATCACCAAAGTTCTCGATGAGCAGTACGACCAGTTCAGGCGTGACGCTCTTGTGCCGGGCTTTAGAAAAGGAAGGGCGCCGCGAAGGCTGCTCGAAAAACGGTTCGGCAAAGACGTAACAGAGCAGGTAAAGCTTAAACTCCTTGCCGAGGCCAGTGAAGCCGCGATAAAGGATAATAATCTCGAATCGCTCGGCGAGCCGAATATCGAACATGAAAAAGTAGAACTGCCCGCCACCGGCCCGATGAAATTCGAATTTGAAATCGAAGTAAGGCCCGCAATCGACCTGCCGGTCCTTGAAGGCATACCGGTTGAAAAACCAAAACTCGAAGTTACGAAAGATTCGATTGACAGCGAAATACTCGAACTTCAGAAGAGACTGGGAACATGGAAGCCGAAAGACGGCAAAATCGCCGTTGACGACCAGATTATCGCTGACGTCGTTTTAAAGCCCGAAGGCGGCGAAACAGAAAAAATCGCAAATTCCGAAATTCACGTCCATCCGCGCGGCTTTGTCGGCAAAGTGGTTGTCGAAGATTTGGATAAACTTCTCGTCGGCGCAAAGTCAGGCGATGTAAAAACCACAACTACGGAAGTGCCCGCGACATTCTTCGATGAAAAGTACCGCGGCAAAAAAGTAGAAGTCGAAATTAAAATCAGCGATGTAAAACAGCTTATCCCCATCGAACTGAATGAGGATTTCTTCAAGAGAATAGGCATAGCCAATGAAGAAGAGCTTAGAAATACTCTGACCAGGAGAAACGAACAGAATCTCGAAAGACAGGCTCGCGATGCGATGCGTCAGGAAATCCGCAACTATCTGAACGAAAAGGTAAGTTTCGACCTGCCGATGGATATCGTCGCCGACCAGTCAAGAAGCATCCTGCAGAGACAATATACGAGATTGCTGCTTCAGGGCTTAAAGGCCGAAGATGTTCAAACGCAGATGGAAGAATTAAAAGCCTCAAGCCAGGAGCAGGCACAGGAACAGCTCAGGGCATTCTTTGTAATGGATACCGTAGCCAAGAAGCTCGGCATCGAAGCGACCGAAGAGGAAATCAACGGCTATATCGCACAGGCCGCGATGTACAGACAGGTTCGGCCGGAAAAGCTGCGTGAGCAGATGTCGCGCGACGGCTCGCTTGCCGAAGCGGCGCTGGAAATCAGGGAAATCAAATGCCTCGACAAGATTCTCGAATCGGCAAAGGTTACCGAAGTCGCACCGGAAAAATTAGCCGCAAAACACAAAAAAGCGGAAATCAAGCCAGTTAAAAAAGCCGCTGAGAAAAAAGAGCCTGAGAAAACTGAAAAGGCTGAAAAGCACGAGCCGAAAAAAGCGGAAAAGAAAACCGAAAAGCCCGAAAAGAAAGTAGAGCATAAAAAGGCTGAAAGACCGGTTCGCAAACCACCGACAAAGAAAAAGTAAATCAGTAAATCAGAGCCCCGAATGTGAATGAGGGGTAATTTAAATTCCAAAAGCCCGCCGGTTTCTTGTCCGTCATAGTTTTAACGATGGCGGAATCCGGCGGGTTTTCTTTTATCTACTGTGCTGCTGTTCTAATACTCTCCGCCTTAGGCGGTTTCCTTCTTGACAGCAGGGCGAATATCCCGAAAATCAATGCTTGAAAAGGGACTGGCTTGTTGCGTCGAAGCTTGCCCGCCGCAGGTGGGTTTTGGGCGAAGACGGAAAAAATCGACCCTTGTAAAGGAAAGTTAAACCGGAAAATAGCCGATAAAGGGTTAACGCAATTGTCTTTAAGGAAATAATATGATGTTTGAGACTCAAAAAGGTCTGATAAAAACAATGAATCCGTTTATGGTGAGCGGAGTCGAACCAAAGCTTCAGATGCAGCAGAGTTATCAGCGTACTCGTGAGATGACGCTTGATGATATGTTGTTGGAGAATCGGATTATATTTATGATTGGCGAGATATCTTATGGCTTGGCTGCGACTGTGATTATGAAGATGTTATACCTCGACAATCAAAAACGCGGGACAGAGATAAGTCTTTACATAAATTCGCCTGGCGGCAGTGTTGACGACACGATGGCGATTTTTGATACGATGCGTTTCATTGGTTCGCCGGTTGCGACATATTGTATCGGCCGGGCCGAATCTGGCGGCGCAATAGTCCTCGCCGCCGGCGCCAAGGGCCGCCGTCACGCATTGCCTCACGCGAAAATCATGCTCCATCAGCCGTGGGGCGGAGTGACGGGACAGGCGGCGGATATACAGATTCAGGCGGAAGAGATAATCAAATCCAAAAAAATGATAAACGAAGTACTGTCGGAAATGACGGGACAGCCAATGGAGAAAATCGCCGCCGAAACCGAACGAGACAGATATATGACAGCAGACGAGGCGAAAGCATACGGCCTAATCGATGAAGTACTGCACGAAGCAGAAGAACCAAAAGATAAAAAGAAAAAATAAAAGAGAGCCACTAAGACACAAAGACACAAATTTTTTAATTTAGTTGTCAATTTTAAATTGTCTTGGTGACCGGGTGCCTTTGTGGCTAAAAAAAGGAAAGAAATAATGCTTAATCAAAATTTAGTACCGATAGTAATAGAAAAGACCGGACGCGGCGAACGAGCATACGACATCTACTCGAGACTGCTGAAAGACAGAATAATTTTCCTCGGCGGGCAGGTCGATGACGATTCGGCAAACCTTATAGTCGCACAAATGCTGTTTTTGAGCAACGAAGATTCCAAAAGCGATATTCATTTCTATATCAATTCGCCCGGCGGGTCAATCACCGCTGGACTTGCCGTATATGACACAATGCAATTCCTGAGATGCGAGGTAGCGACATACTGCATAGGACAAGCGGCAAGTATGGGAGCGATACTGTTTACGGCAGGGGCAAAAGGAAAAAGATTTATGCTCAATAACAGCCGAGTCCTGCTGCACCAGCCTCTGATAAGCGGCGAGATGGTAGGGCCTGCAACGGACCTTCATATCCAGGCCAAAGAAATTCTGCGAATGCGCAGCAGAATTTATGAGATATTGTCACATCATACAGGAAAGTCAGTGGAAAAACTCACGGCCGACTGCGACAGAAACCTGTGGCTCGAAGCGGCAGAAACAATCGAGTACGGACTTGCTGATGAGATTCTTCAAAAGGCGCCGCAGCCGGTAGAACGGGCCGATAAAGAAGAATAAGACACAAAGAAATTTTTAATTTTTAATTCTTAGTTTTTAATTGAGGAGTTCGCCTCAAAGGCGAGACCTATTCTTAACGTTCTCCATTAGGAGTCCTTAGGACAACATCGAACTCTGAATGTTGAATTTAAAAGAAGAAATAAATTTAGATTTCCTGAAAATAAAGGCTGGTGAATTAATTCGCCAGCCCTTTGTATTTATATCCAGCAATATTTACTGTTCATTATAATCGATTTGGTTTATCCCAAGAAGAATCCTGACCAGGTATGCCAGAAGGCAAATAGGGCATTGTGCTTGGCTTTTGTTCTGCGGGGATGTCTAAACCGCCAATATTGCTCAAATGCCGAGTGCCTATTTGGCCGGTATGAGGATTTACATTAGGATATGTACTCCAATTATTGGAACGATTACCATCAGGGTTTGAACGATAATGCGGCTGAACATAAGTGCCATTATTTCTGAAATAACCCCGCACGTGCACATCAGCATTGGCTGAAAAGCTTGTTACACAAATAATCACCAGAACTACCAGAATTGTTATTGTCTTTTTCATTTTTTTCTCCTTTAAAATATTTGGTTTTTATTAACTTTTTTGAATCTTTCCGCTATATATTTCGACGTCCTATTTCAACTGTTCGTTGCAAGGAGGTTTCCACTTCTGAATCAGATCCTTTTCTTCTGCCTTTCTGATAGATTCACCACCCGATGTAAGATGTACGTGGATATGTGTTGCGCCATTACGTTTAGCACAGGCTTCCTTCTCGTGGTTGCCAAGACGTTCATCCAGATTTTCTGTCTGTCCAATGTAGCAGGGAGTCCAGTATCCTTGCGTGTTCTGTTTCGCAAAGATATAGTTGCCAGGTTCTTTCTTGAAAGACGTTCCAATTGGATAAATCCCGTATTTGTATTCCTTTCCGGATAAACCCGGCCACAGAATTGTTTGTGCTTCACTCATTTTTTGTTTCCTTTCAAATCTTTATGTTTTATTAACTTTTTTAAATCTTTCCGCTCTGTACATATCAGCGGGAGAAAAAGCCTGACCGAACGATTTTATTGAATTTTTTTTAAAAAGCGGTTATTATGCTCAAAATTGCGTTTTTCTAAGGTGTCGGAAATGAGGAACACTGTCAATTTTCAGACTCAGCGGTTAGTTACCCTTGCCAAGGACGGCGACCAATCCGCCTTGAATAAACTATTTGAGGTTTATAACGAGCGTGTCCTGCGCATAGTACGGATGCGAATGGGGCAGGAATTACGCTCCAAACAGGAATCGATGGACATTGTTCAAGATGCCTTTATTTCGGCTTTAAGAAGTTTGGACAATTTCACATATCAAAATGAAGGGGATTTTTTGCGATGGGTATCAAAGATAGTTGAAAATCGTATTCGTGATAATATAGAAAAATTACACGCCAATAAGCGTGATGTTCGCAAGGAAATCCCGCTTAGTAATACGTCGGCTACACAGGATACTTTTGTCGGAACTTTTGAGCCGATTGATAACACAACGCCGAGCCTGATTATGTCTAATGGTGAAGGTTTGAATAAGCTTGAAAAAGCAATAAGCGAACTGAAGCCGGAATATAGAGAAGTGATAATTTTAACGAAGATCGAAGGACTGTCTCATAAACAAGTCGGAGAAAAATTAGGTAAGAGTCCTGATGCAGTCAGGATGCTGCTTACTCGCGCAATGAGTACGCTGAGCGAAAATTTTGAAAGTACTGAATGACGAAATCTGAAAATAACCCGGAAAATATTATCGAACAGGCCGTCCAGCAGTTTATTGACGCCCAGTTACAGGGCAAAGAGCCGAACTTAGATGAATTTGTTAAGCAATATCCGCAGTTCGAAAGCCAAATTAGAAAAAGAATACAGAATTTACGGCAAATCGATAATCTTTTCGATGGTCTTATGAGAGCAGATGAAGATGATTTCAGCAAAACATTTCCTCAATGTAATCTGATAGGCCAAAAACTTGGCGATTTTGAAATACTGAAAATGGTCGGTCAAGGCGGAATGGGAGCGGTTTTTCTTGCCAGGCAGGTTTCGCTTGATAGAGAAGTAGCGATTAAGGTCATCAGTTCGGTTGGCGGTACTCAAGCTAAAAACTTAGACAGATTCAAACGCGAAAGCAAGGTTTTAGCAAAAATCACTCATCCAAATATCGTGCCGATATATGAAGTTGGACAAGAGGGGTCATATTCATACTTTGCGATGCAGTATATAGATGGCATATCTTTAGACAAAATTCTAAGCAGTATTCGCAATGCAAAGACCGGCGACAAGGCAAGTGCTGTTATGAACAAATGTCTTGAAACGCATACGGCCCCTTATAGCGATAAAAACCAGGATACCAAAGGTACAACCTCAGAGATAGATACTGACTATATTATTAATATAAGCAAAATCATTATCAGTATAGCTTCCGCTTTGGACTACGCCCATAAAAAAGGAATCTTACATCGTGACGTCAAGCCGTCAAATATTCTTATCGATTCCTACGGGACGGCCAAACTTGTTGATTTTGGTCTGGCAAGGGCTGAAACACAACAGTCAATAACAATTAGTGGTGAATTTTTCGGAACACCCAGTTATGTCTCACCTGAACAGATTCGCAAACCTGATACAGTCGATTGCCGAAGCGATGTTTTTTCGCTGGCGGCTACTTATTATGAATGCTTGACTTTACATCCACCATTTGGCGGCGATACAGTTAATGAAACGTTAACACAAGTTATGACGCATGAAGCAATTCCGCCAAAAAAATACTGCCCAAGACTTTCAAATGATTTTAATACGGTTTTACTTCATGCTCTTGAAAAGTCCCCCGAAGACAGATACCTGACTACAGCTGATTTTGCTGACGACATCACAAATCTGCTGGAATTTAAACCAATAATGGCAAAAAGGCCGAGCATTGTTTACAGAGCCTATAAAACTGTATGTAGAAATCCTTTGAAAATTGCAGTTGTCGGTATTTCGATTTTGGTAATTGTTTTGGCCTATTTTTTGTTTTCCAGTCACTTCCAACAAAAGAACGAAGCCATTACGAAGGAGTTATATCAACTCGGATTAAGTAAAACTTCACAAGGAGAATTCACAGAAGCTTTAATATATCTTGAGAAAGCAATAAAAGTAAATCCTAAGTTTACAGGTGCTTATAACTTAGCGGGAGATTGTTTCCGCTATATAGGACAACACCAAAAAGCAATAAAAATTTATGAACAGGCTATCGAAGTAGACCCCAATAACACTGATGCATACTGCAATCTCGGTATCACTTATAGGAATTTAGGTCGCCACGATGAAGCAATAAAGGTATTTAAACAAACTATAAGAATAAACCCCAATAACACCAATGCATACTACAATCTCGGTATCACTTATAGGGATTTAGGTCGCCACGACGAAGCAATAGAATCATTTAAACAAACTGTGAGAATAAATCCCAATAACACCGATGCATACTGCAATCTCGGTACCATTTATAGAGATTTAGGTCGTCGCAATGAGGCAATAGAGGCGTTTAAACAAATGATAAAAATAACTCCCAATGATGCTGATGCATACTGTAATCTCGGTACTACTTATAAGGATTTAGGCCGCTTTGAAGAAGCAATAGAAGCGTTTAAACAAACTGTAAGTATAAACCCTAATAACACTGATGCATACTGCAATCTTGGTACCATTTATAAGGATTTAGGTCGCCACGATGAAGCAGTAGAGGCATTCCAGCAAATGATAAGAATAAACCCCAATGATGTCGATGCGTACTACAGTCTCGGTACCACTTATAAGGACTTAGGTCGTCGCAACGAAGCAATACAAGTTTTCGAAGAGGCCATCCGAATAAAGCCGAACAATGCTATTGTGCATGCAGGTTTAGCATCTCTTTTTGCTAAATCTGGCGATTTTGACAAAGCTATCGAATATCAGGAAAAAGCCATTAAACTGGTTGACGATAAAACCAAAAAAGAATACGAACAGCGTCTTGAAGCATACAAGGCACACAAACCTTGGCGAGAGTAGTTTTACCGGTACAGGGCTAACCGACCCAAACAAAAATAAAACGTTTAATTTTTCGGGAGATTTGATATTATACGGTCAACTTGAAAGGAATCAGGAATGAAATGCATACCGTACACTCTCGCATTATACATACTTTTACCAATAA
The DNA here is from genome assembly GCA_041652575.1 of Phycisphaerae bacterium. Lineage (NCBI taxonomy): Bacteria > Pseudomonadati > Planctomycetota > Phycisphaerae > Phycisphaerae bacterium. The sequence goes on from JBAZHC010000021.1 coordinate 13,774, forward strand.
TTTGCTCGATCACATTAGCGAAAACGGTCAAGCCTGACATTATTGTTGCCAGGGACGGATCGGGAGATTTTAACAGTATCCAGGCCGCTATCGACTCTATCCTGAAAGGCAACAGAGAACGCAAAGTCATCTTTATTAAAAACGGGACATATATAGAACATATCCGCATTGAAAATTCCTTTTTGACACTTGTCGGAGAGAATCGTAAAAAGACCCGTATCCAGTGGGAGATAAATGACCCGCGGCTCGCTCCGGAGCAGCACAAGGACGGAAAGGGCATAGCCACCCTGAATCTTTTCGACTCCAACGATATCATCATCGAAAACCTCACGATTGATAATCCGGCCAACCTCGGCAAAAAGCCTTTTGCGGTCTCGAGTACCGGAACAGGCACACGGATAATCATCCAAAATGCCGATGTCATCGGACTTGGCGGCGATACATTGTCGCTTTGGTCGCGCGGAATGTATTATCACCGTAATATCTATGTATCAGGTACATATCATTTCGTCGGACCGCGAGGGACCTGTTATATGTCGGACTCGGTTATCGAAGTGCTGTCAAGCGTCAGTAATGCTTTGTTCAACGAGGGCATGGACGATGAGCGGGAGAAATTCGTGCTGCATCGCTGCAAACTTATCGGGAAGGAGAAGTTCGGGCTGGGCTCATTTTTCCGCGATACCGCGTGGTATTTCATCGATTGCCGGTTTCCGGATACGCTCGACCCTAATGGTCAAATCTTTCTTGCGCCAAAAGACTACACATTCAAGTGGCCAATGGACCGCATATACTTTGCAGGATGCAAAGGGCCGGATTATTCATGGCTTAAAGATAACATCGAAAAATCTCCGGCAAAAACAGCCGCAGCGGTTACAGCAGCATGGACATTCTGGAATCAGTGGGACCCTGAAAGCACTGCCGCTCCATTCATTACAGAAGTTTTACGCTTAGGCGAAATTGTGAGTATAAGATTTTCCGAATCAGTCACCGTCAAAGGCAAACCTGTTCTAAAACTTGCGGACGGCAAGACGGCTGCCTACTTATCCGGTTCCGGCACCGATACACTTGCATTTAAAGCTCTGTCATCTTCGGCGCCTGAAACACTCGATTCCAATGGAGGCATGATAATGGCATCGGCCGCCTCGGCACAGAGTCGCTATGTTGCAGATTTGCTCAAGGTGATAAACAGGTTAATATTAAAAGCAGGAGATACGGCGCCGGCGTTCGAGTTGTTGGGGCAGGATTCTAAAACAGTTAAACTATCCGATTTTGCTGGCAAGAAAGTGCTGGTTTATTTTTATCCCAAAGCGGAGACGCCCGGATGCACCGTGCAGGCGTGCAGTGTGCGTGATTCGGCTGAGCCGTTAAAGAAGGCCGGCATCATTGCGCTGGGGATTAGTCCCGATACGCCTGACGCTCAGAAAAAATTCGACGAACATCACAATTTGGGCTTTCGACTTTTAAGCGACGCGGACCATAAAACGGCCCAGGCGTACGGAGTCTGGGGAAAGTCAATCTTCGGCATAACCCGTTCATCGTTCCTGATAGACGAGCAGGGCAAAATCATCGGAGCCTGGTACGGTGTCAGTCCCACTGATACGGTGCCAAAAGCGATGGAGGCACTGGGAAAATAGCAACTATATATCAGGTTCCGAACAGAAAACAGGCTTGACATTGTCCGGAAATACTGGTATATTATATTGTTGCGTTTTTTTTTCAGTACGGAGAGCCTTCATTTAATTTTTGGAGGCAAGAAGAATGCTGTTTTCACACAAAAAGCACATTGTGTCGGTCCGTCCCCAAACAGGCAAACCCATTAATTCCAAAAGCAAGTTCGGCTGGCTAAAATGGTTGTATCCAATCACCGGATTATTAGCTTTAATATGGTTTCTAATACGAGTGATACCAAAACCTTCGCGGGCTTCGTATCCGTGTCAGCGTGCGGCGTTTCCGCTGGCGTCGAGTTTTATAATCTGGCTGCTGGGTCTGGCAGGTTCAGCCGCTGCGTATCATAAGGCGAAACGTTTACTTGCGAAGGGGTGCTATATCGCGGCGGCAATTTGTGCCGCTGTCAGCGTCGCTTTTATATGGACGGCGATGAGCAGCACCAAACAGGAGCCGGTTTACGCTCACGAGCCAATCGTTTCTAATGTACCGATGGGCGTTGCCCAGGGCATTCATCCCGGCCGAGTCGCGTGGATTCACGACGGCAATGCCGCAAACTGGCCCTGGGGAGATAACAATACCAGCCAGCCATATTGGCACGACAACAGCAGCACGGACCCGCAGGTTGTCAGTGCGATGCTATCGAAGGCGCTTCGGGCATTAACAGGCGAAAGTACCGACCAGGATGCGTGGGACGCAATATTCAGATACTTTAACCAGCAAAAGGGCAGGGGCGATGTCGGTTATACGCCGGGCGAAAAAATTGGGATAAAAATTAATTTCGTATTGATGAACGATGTCGTTGACAGCGGGGTGAAAACCAGCAGCCTTTACGACCAGATAGATAACGCGCCCCAGCTTGCGACGGCCCTTCTGAAACAGCTTACCGATATCGCAGGCGTTGCTCCCGGCGATATAAGCATAGGCGACCCTACACAGTGTATGCCTGACTACTGGTATAATATGGTTCATTCGAGCTGCCCCGGCGTTGTCTATTTGGAAAAAAGAACTGCTACACAGGCCGGCAGAACACAGGTAGTACCCGATTACAGCGCGCCATTATACTGGAGCGACCCTGTCGCTTCGCATTTTTCAGGCGTTACAAATCAGGATTATATTCCGACGCATTTTTCGCAGGCGACTTATTTCATAAACTTTCCGATTCTAAAAAGCCACAACAGTTCCGGCATCACGGTCGGCGGTAAAAATCATTTCGGCTCCATGATGAGAAAACCGCCTGACAGCGGGTATTACAATATGCACTGGTCGAGACTCGGAGCGACCGAATCGCCGGGAATGGAACATTACAGGGCGGTTGTCGACCTGCTGGGGCATCCGAAACTCGGCGGCAAAACAATGCTGACCTTAGTGGACGGCCTTTATTCGGGCCGAAGCTGGGACTCTCATCCGATTCGATGGGATATGGCGCCGTTCAACGGCGACTGGCCAAGCAGTATCTTTTTATCACAGGACAAGGTCGCAATCGATTCGGTGTGCTTCGACTTTATGGACAATGAATGGAACGCAGCGCCGACCAATATAGATGGATATCCGCAAATGTCCGGGGCGGACGATTATCTGCACGAGGCGGCACTTATTCCCGACCCGTGTTCCGGAACGAATTATGACCCGAACCATAATGGCGGGCTCACTGAAAGTTTAGGCGTTCACGAACACTGGAACAACGCAGCCGATAAACAATACAGCAGAAACATCGGTACAGGAAATGGAATCGAACTTGTAACAGCGGCGCCGGGCTGGCCGGACATCGACGGCAGCGGGCAGATAGATTTTAAAGATTTCGCAATTCTTGCCGATGCATGGCGCAGCACGACAGGCGGAACAGGGTGGGACAGCGATTGCGATATATCGATACCAAGCGACGGCGTAATCGACGAAAAGGACCTGTATGTCCTGTGCGAAAACTGGCTCGACGATTTCAGTTCGGAACTTGTTATGCCGGGAGCGATTCTGCAGGAAGTTTACTCCGCAACAGGCATAAACTTCGAGGGGCCGACATGGGACCCTGCCAGCGATAAACTATTTTTCACACGCAGAACGGGAACGTATCAAATTCTTCGTCTCAATTCTCCCGGTGATGTAACGGTTTGGCTGACTCCATCGCCGGCGACAAACGGAACAATTATGTCGCTGGACGGCCGACTGCTTGCCTGCGATGAAAATCCGAAACAAATATCGAGCCGACAGATTATGCCGAGCGGGCCGGGCGATACGCAGATACTTGCAGACACATCGGACGGTTTTACCAAACCGCCAAACGATTTGTGCCAGTTGGCCAATGGAAATATTTATTTTACCACGCCTATCTGGGATGGAAGCGCTGCGTCCACTCAGGGCGTTTGGCTGCTTAAACCTGACGGGACCGTAACACGTGTAAACAACACGTTGAATCAGCCGAACGGCATTATTACATCTCTGGATGAAACCAAACTCTATGTCTCGGCAGGCAGCACGACTGCCAGTTATCAGCAATGGTGGGTTTTCGATATCAATCCCGACGGAACTCTCGGCAGCGGTTCTGTATTTTTCGACCCGACAAACCCGCCTGATACGAGTAACGTTCCTGATGGTATGACCATTGATGTGCATGGCAATTTGTATTTTACCGGCCTTGGCGGCGTGTGGATTGTTTCGCCTGCGGGCCAGCAGCTAAAGTTTATCTCGCTGCCTAACGCACCATTCAATATAGCCTTCGGCGGAACCAAAGGCAGAACGCTGTATATGACCTGTAAGAACAAAGTTTACAGTTTGGCTATGTGCGTCCGCGGAGGCGAGCAGGACAACTGGTAAAATATAAAAAACGACCTCAGGAAATAAACATTTAATTTCTTCGAGAGTTTTGATATTATAGCCGGAGAATAAAAACAACGACGATTTCCGTCAGGAGTGTTTTTTATGATTTCGGCTGAGATGAAAGTTTTTAAAACAGGTCTTTGTCTGCTTTTAATTATCTCCTGCCTATCCTGTTGCTGCTTTGCGAAACAGACTATCGGCAATGGGGCAGGAAATTTTGTTTTCGATTATAACCTGGCAGGTCAGGTTAAAAAAATTCCGGTATATTACCACTGTCCCAGCGAACTGACGCCGCTGTCCCAAGTTGTTTTTGTTATGCATGGGGCCGGCCGAAGCGGCAGGGGATATCGCGATGAATGGCAAAGATACGCCAATATGTACAACTTTATTGTTTTGTGCCCGGAATTTTCCGAGGCTGAATTCGGCGGCTGGGGGAGATATAACGCAGGCAATGTCTACGATTACGACCATAAGAGATATACAAAAAAAGCAGAATGGACATTTAATGTTATCGAAGGCTTATTCGATTTCGTTAAACAGGAAAAAGAATTAAAGGCGGAAGCTTACTGCATATTCGGACATTCGGCAGGTGCGCAGTTCGTACAAAGAATGGTACTGTTTATGCCGGAGGCGAGATTCTCGCTGGCAATCGCCAACGGAGCTGGCGATTATACGGAACCTGTTTTCGATAAAGTATTCAGCGACGGGCTTAGAGGCACCTGTGTTACGGAAGAGTCCCTTAGGAAATCATTCGATAAAGAAATGATACTGCTTATGGGCGTCAAAGACCTGATGTCCAAAACGATGCCGAAAGAAGGTCAGTTTCATCAATACGACAGGGTATGGAAAGCGAGGATTTTTTATCAAACGGTCAAAAACGAATTTCTAAAACGCCAACTGCCATTGAAGTGGCATCTTAGAATGGTTCCGAACGCCGACCATAACAACCCGATATACGCGGAAATAGGCAGCAGAATGGCCGCGAGGTCAAAAATATTCTTTAAGAATCCGAGAGCCAAAGACCCGAACAGTACGGCCGATGCCAATGATTCCGGGCAGGATGATGGTAATACACCTCCTGAGGCGAAATAAGTGATTGAAGCATGGACGCAAAGAAATTTATAAAGAGATGGCGATTTACATTGATACTGCTGGCGGCAGTGGCGGGAGGCGCCGGGCTGGGCTATTTTCTCGGGCCGAAAGCCGAGATATTAAAACCATTTGGAGATGTGTTTTTAAATCTGCTTTTCACGGCTGTTGTGCCGTTAATATTCTTTTCGCTTTCTTCGGCAATCGCTGCTAACACTAATCTCAAACGCCTCGGCCGAATAGCAGGTTTGATGCTGGCGGTGTTTATAATCACCGGCATAATCTCATCGTGCCTGATGGTTTTTGCGGTGAAAGTTTTTAATCCGGCAAAGGGGTTGACAGTGCAGTTTACCCAGCCGGCGATGCAGGAAAGCAGCGGCTTTGCGGAAAAAGTAGTCAATACCATTTCTGTAAGCGATTTCTCCGGCCTGCTGAATCGTAGAAACATTCTCGCTCTCATAGTTTTTTCAGTGCTGACCGGCCTTGCATCGCAGGCGGCGGGCGAGAAGGGCAAAAGGTTTCGGGAATTCCTCGTAAGCGGTTCTGAAGTGATGGGACAGCTTATAAAATTGATAATGCTCTATGCTCCGATTGGTCTTGGCGCATATTTTGCATATCTTGTGGGAACATTCGGTTCACAAATCCTTGGTTCATACGCACGGGTGGTCGGGCTGTATTATCCATTGGCAATTTTGTATTTCGTATTCGGATTTTCCATCTATGCTTTTATCGGCGGGGGCGGTAAAGGCGTCAGGGATTTCTGGGCGTATATATGGGGGCCTGCGCTGACGGCGTTCGGAACCGGAAGCAGTCTTGCTGCGCTGCCGGTAAATCTTGAAGCGGCCGAGCGTATTGGTGTGCCGGAAGATGTGCGCGAAATCGTACTGCCGCTGGGTGCGACGATTCATATGGACGGAACGTGTTTGGCAGCAATTGTGAAAATTGCGGTGCTGTTTTCACTTTACGGCCGGGATTTTTCGTCAGTGGAAACTTTGGCCGGTGCCGTCGGGGTCGCGATTCTTTGCGGGGTCGTAATGAGCGGCATACCGGGCGGAGGTTTTCTCGGCGAGACGCTGATTGTGTCGCTCTACGGATTCGGGCCGGAGGCGCTGCCTATAATCTCAATGATCGGCACTGTCGTTGATTCGCCGGCGACGATGATTAACTCGTGCGGCGATACCGCGGCGGCGATGATGGTAAACCGCCTGCTGACAGGCAAAAAGGCCGGTGGGCTTAATAAAACCCCAACATAAAAGTCGGCAATTCAGAAACGCGGATTTGTATTAATTAAGGATTCCGCGGTCGGGGAACTGCTCCTTTATTTTGCCACCGGCAGGATGTTCCATTTTGTCTTTGAAGTATATCGATATGGCCTCCTTCGATTTTGATGGCTTTACCGTTCACCAGAGCATCTGCTATTTTTTTGTTTGCCGAGTCGATTATCCTGCCGAAAGTTTGTCTTGAAACTGACATTTTCGCGGCGGCGTCAGCTTGGTAAAGCCCTTCGAGATAAGCCAGCCTTATTGCTTCGAGCTCATCCACGGTTAAAACAGTCTGCTCAAGGCAGGACATTGGCACGCCTCTGGGCTTGAAATAAACTACCGAAGGCATTTGCGCAACAATTCTTTGATTTATCGGTCTTGGCATATTTGTCCTTTATTAATGGTCGCAGGCGTTTTTACCGGATTCGAGCTTGTCATTCAGGAATAGATCGATAACGGTATCGGCGTCCTGCGGTTCTATTCCTGCTATTACGTTTACACCACTCTGATTAAAAAGTTCAACTGCTCTTTGTCCGATTCCACAGGTAATCAGGCAATTTACACCAAGTTCTTTGAGCCATTTAGGCAGAACGCCGGGTTCGTGCGGAGGCGGAACAACCAATTGTTTGCCGAGAACTGTTTTTGCATCCTTGTCAACATTAGCGATTAGAAAATTTTCACTGTGTCCGAAATGCTGCGATACTTTGTTTGCGATAAGAGGCATTGCTATTTTCATTTTAATAACTTCCTTTCTTAAAAGAGTTTTTTATCAGATTATTTCCTGTCAATTTCTAATATGGTTTTGATTGCTTCACTAAAAGATGCGGTTGCCTGACTCTGGCTGTATTGCCGGATGTATGGTTCTCCGGAGTCACAGGCATTTACTATTTGCGGGTCGATTGGTATCCTGCCCAAAAAAGGAACTTTCATTTCAGCTGCCATTGTCTCGCCGCCGCCTGATTTGAAGATGTCTGTTTTCTCTCCGCATTTTGGGCATACAAAACCACTCATATTTTCAATGACACCGATAACAGGCAAATTCAAAGTTCTGCAAAAGGAGATTCCCTTTCTCACATCTGATAAAGCAACCTGCTGCGGCGTGGTAACAATCACAGCGCCATCGGGTTTTTCAAGAAGCTGTATTACGGATAACGGCTCATCCCCGGTGCCGGGCGGAGAATCGATAATCAGATAATCCAATTGCCCCCATTCAACATCCTTAAGAAACTGCTTTATTATCTGGTATTTCATAGGCCCGCGCCAGATGACAGGATCATCTTTATTCGCAAGCATAAATCCGATAGACATAACACAAAGATTCTCTGAAAGCGGCACTGGCATCAGTGAATTGCCGATTACCGCCAATCTTTTATCTTCAAGTTTAAGAATTTTCGGTATGCTCGGTCCATGAATATCTATATCCAGTAATCCGACACTTTTGCCGGCAAGAGATAAAGAAACGGCAAGATTTGCCGCAACGGTACTTTTACCAACGCCGCCTTTGCCTGACAAAACAAGTATTTTATGTTTAATCCGGCTCATTCGATTATTAATTTGTTCCTGTTCCGGTTCCATCTGATTTTTCTGTGTCATAGTTATAATTCCAAAATGTTGATAAATATCTTTAGCCGAGTTTGCAAATAATTTCTCGCCACATTGTTTTTATTTTTTCCGCTATATCGCCGCCGGTGTATTCTATTAGCGTAGTTTTCATTATCTGCGCTTTTGTAAAAGCTTCATCATAAGGTATTTTGCCGATAACTTTCAACCCTTTTTCATTTGCATCTTTTTCTATTCTTTCTGTCATCTCTGGATTGATGTCTGCTTTGTTAATACAAACCAGAGTTTTAATTCCAAAGTTTGCTGTAAGCTGTGCGACTCGCTCCAAATCGTGTTTGCCGGACAATGTCGGCTCAGTTACAACAAGAACCAAATCCGCTCCCGTAATTGATGCGATAACCGGACATCCGATACCGGGAGAGCCGTCGCTAATTAATAAATCTTTATTTTGTTCCTGAGCTATTTTTTTTGCTTCCCTGCGAATCAAAGTTACGAGTTTGCCGCTGTTTTCTTCGGCAATTCCCAATTTTGCGTGTACCATCGGGCCGAAACGTGTATCAGAAATAAACCATTGGCCGTTAATTACTTCCTTAAAATCAATGGCTTTTACCGGGCAGAACTCAACGCAGACCTTACAACCTTGGCAAGCGAGCGGGTCTATGCGGAAGATTGTCGGTCCGGCCAGTCCCATCGATTGCTGCATTTCCCTGATAAGGGCATGGTTTCGGATCGAGCATGAACGCCTGCAATGGTCGCAGTTTTCACAATCTTTCAGCCCGGATGAGGCCGATTCATCGGTGCTATCATCCTGCAGTACCGCTCCAAACCGACAATGAGCCAGACACGCACCACAGCCAATACATTCATTCGTACGAATAGACGCTTTTTTGCCGCCGGAAAAATCAAATTTTTGTTTTATCTTTGGTTCTAAAACAAGATGCAGGTCAGCAGCATCGACATCACAATCCGCAATCACGGCATTTTGAGCCAATGATGCAAACGCGGCAGTTATGCTTGTTTTGCCTGTGCCGCCTTTACCGCTTATTACGACTAATTCCTTCATAACTTCCTTCGAGCTTTATTATGTCTTCGTATAATTTCAAAAACTTTTGTTTATAATCAGGAATTGCTTCTACGAGCATCACGCCTCGTGAATAGCTTTCGGCAATTTTTCTGTCATTTGGTATTTGGAGAAGCACATCAATATTTTCCTGCCGGCAGTATTTAACTACTGCATCATCTCCGATATCACTTCTGTTTATTGTAACTGCAAATGGTATTTTTAACTGGCGCAGCATATCAAGGGCCAGTATCAAATCATTCAGGCCGAAAGGAGTCGGTTCGGTAACAAGCAAAACAAAATCACTGTCCTTTACCGCTGCTATGACAGGGCAGGATGTTCCCGGCGGAACATCTATGATGTTAATCACATCTTTTTGTATTCTTTTTTTAATATGTCTAATCAATGCAGGTGTCTGAATAGCGCCTATATCGAGTCTTCCGTGGCCGAAATATACACCATTTGACTTGCCGAATTCAGCTATTCCTATTTTACGCTGCTTTTCAGTAATAGCTCCTGCCGGGCAGATTGCCATGCACCCGCCGCACGAATGGCACAGGTTTTCAAAAACAAGAACAGAGCCTTTTAAGCTAAGGATTGCGCTGTATTGACAAAGCTGACCGCATTTTCCGCAGCCTATGCATTTGCTTAAATCAACTTCAGGCACTCCTACGGTAACATCCTCTGCAATCTCGATAACCGGTTTTAAGAAAATATGTCCGTTGGGTTCTTCCACATCACAGTCAATATATTGAACCTGTTGGCCGGCACTTGATAGTGACATTGCCAGATTGGTTGATATTGTTGTCTTGCCGGTACCGCCTTTTCCGCTTGCGACTGAAATAATCATAGGTTTTAAATAAGCCCCTTTCCGGCTATAAGAACATCATTTCTTAAAATCCTAAAATCATCATTGCGGCACCAACTATCAGGCCTGCAATAAATGCAATACTTTTTACAATCAGGAAATCCTTCCGTGAATGTGCCAGCATCGGGAGCAGGCCATGCCCATCCTGTACAATGGAACTGCTGACAAGCACGCTCAGAGGCACTGTGCCTTGAACATAAAGCGTTACAAATAAAAGATGCGGCCCTGATTCAGGGATAATCCCAACAAGGCACGCTATAACCAGCACAATCCACTTGCCTTTCTGTATCATCGGGCCAAGGTCTAACCGCTCAGTGAGAAAATACATAATTATAAGCGCTCCCAGAGTCCACATGAATATCTTTGGCACATGACGCAGAGCTATATGACGCCATAAGTGATCTTCCAAAAAATGGTCATTTGTAGTAGCCGTTATGACCAGCGAGGCCGCAATTGTCATTATCAATGTATAGCGAAGCCATGCAGGCATATCTCCGCCTAAAATTCCGCTTAGTATTAAGATTATGATAATAACCAGTATCGATACTAATAAGAAACGAGCCATTGAGCAGTTTCGCCATTGTTGTTTAAACTGATTAAATGAAAATTTGCTGCATTGCTGGTCGGGATGAATGTCGATACCTTTTAAGCAATTCATGGATTTATTCTTCGGCTTATAAAAGAAATCTACGATTACACCAGTCAAGATGCCGCAGATACTCATGCCAATCCCCATGAACAATGCTGTTTTGGGAGCCAAAGCCAAAAGCACAAATTGCTCATCGCCAAAAGTTGCAATAGCCGCCGCAATCATTGCCCCCAGGCTTACCATGCCGTGCGAATACATTGTAAATACAACAAAAGTTCCCAGGCATCCCGGCGATGCTCCCAGCAATGTTGCAACGAGATACTGCTTCCACCGGCTGCCAAGCAGTATTTTTTGCCACAGACTGCCGGCTACTGCGTTAAGATATTCAATCAGCAGCATCATTACAAAAACAAAAGTTGTTATGATGCAGGTAGTCTGAATTATTTCTAACAATTTAGTCATAACGTTCTTAAAGCTTAACTTTCGTAATCACAAATTAAAACACCATTGAGATGATCTGTCTCATGCTGAAAAGCTCTTGCCAATAATCCGACAGCAACAATGCTTTGGATTTTTCCAGTTACATCCTGCCCCTGTATTTGAGCAATCTTATGCCGTTTAACTTTAACCGTTTTTCCCGGCAAACTCAGACAGCCTTCCTCCATAACATCACAATCAGAAGCAAGACTTATTTTTGGGTTAACCATACAATAACTCTGGTTATCCAGTTCAATCACAATTATTCGTCGTGAAAGCCCGATTTGTGGTGCGGCCAGACCGATGCCGTTATTCTGTCGCATAAAGTCTAACATCATACCGGCAAGAAGTTGTATATCATTGTCAAATACCTCTACGGGGCATGCCACTTGACGCAGCACCCGGCTGTCCGGATATATTTCCAACCGCAAAGGTTTTTTGATTATTTTGCCTATGTCATTTTTGCCGTCGTCAATTACTGCTTTCATATCAAAGACAACTCCTTATCTGTATTGATGTTATCCCAATCAAATTTATCTATTTTAATCCAGCCGCTTTGCGGCAAAGAATCGAAACAAACCGGCCTGGGATTGCACCATCTTTTTCCGGGAGAAAACTGCCATTTGGTATAACGATTTATCGGCGAAGCAGTTTTATCTATTCGGTAACCATTAGGATGAAAACCGACATCAATTTCATCAGGTCGAAATGTAATATCCATAATCACCTCCAGGCATATTTGTATAAGTTATCTGCTGACTCTTTTATAAATTCTTCTTTACGTAACTTGTTGGGAAATACTTGTCGAATGAACTCCATAAACAGAAACCTGTTTTTAAATAAACTGTGTACCAGCAAAGGTCGGGCAGTTATCTTTTTTTCAGCTTGTCTATCATTTCCTGAACTTCTTCGGTGCCTTTGTCATATAGTTTTTGCTCGTCAGGAGCCAGTTCGTGCAGAAGCCGTAAAAATTCGCCGGCGTGAACGCGCTCTTCGTTCGCTATATCTACGAGCACATCTTTAGCCAACTTGTTGTCCGTGGATTCTGCCAACTGCATATACAACTGGATTGCCTCGTACTCGGCAGAAACCATAAAACGAATCGCCCGAATTAATTCGGCATCTGTCAGCTTACGGTCTTTTGCCATTCCGCTAAAAGGATTTCCAAATTCCGGCATAGTTTACTTTCCTTTCATATTTTTTTCTTTAGAGCCCTGTACAAAATTCATCTCTCAACTGCCGGGCAGTTTTGCCTTCAAGAAGTTTTTCACTGATTCTTGCCACATAAGTTGAGTAACCGCCTGATATGCTTTTGGCATCAAGACCTTTTTGCCTTAAAAGTCTTGACGCGATATAACTTCGAATGCCTACGGAGCAATATAAGTTAATAGTTTTATCTTTTGGTAATTCATTCAATCTGTTTCGCATTTGGTCGACCGGTATATGTATTGCCCCTGGTACGTTACCGCCCGAAAATTCCGAATCTGAGCGGACGTCAACTATGAATGAAGATTTTTCTAATTTTTCAAAATGCTCTATATCTGCAGTGCCCTCCAATATATTGGCGGCTGCGAAGCCGGCCATATTTACAGGGTCTTTTCCACTGCCGTATGGCGGGGCATAAGCGAGTTCAAGTTCCTGCAGGTCAAAAACGGTCTTACCGAAATAAATGGCAGTAGCAAATACATCTATTCTTCTGTCCACACCGTCCTGACCGACAATCTGAACCCCAAGAATCCTTCCTTCCGGTTTACTGAAAAGTACCTTTATATGCATCTGCTTGGCTCCCGGATAATAACCGACATGATTGGCAGGATGTATGTAAACTTTTTCATAATCCATATCAGTTTTTTTCAAATCCTTTTCAGTTGCACCTGTCATTGCTACTGTAAGTTCAAATACTTTAAGTATCGCTGTTCCCTGAGTGCCTTTATATTTAACATCTCTGCCGCATATATTATCCGCTACAATTCTGCCCTGTCTGTTTGCCGGTCCGGCCAGGGGAATCAAAACCGGCTTTTTCAACACAAAGTGCTGAACCTCAATTGCGTCACCAATGGCAAAAATATCAGGGTCGCTCGTCTGCAGATTATTATTTACTTTTATTCCTCCTGTGCTGCCAAGCTCTAAATCCGACTCTTTAGCCAATTTGACTTCCGGCTTTACCCCAATAGCAAGTACTGCCATATCGCAGCGAAGTTCCATACCTGATTTTAGAGCAACGAACAATTTAGAATCACTTTCTCGAAAACCTGTAACTGCGTCACTGAGCCAAAGTGCGATACTCTGCTCGTGCAGGTGCTCATGCAGAAGATTGGCCATCTCTTTATCCAGTGTGGGCATTACCTGGTCGAGCATCTCGACTACTGCTACGAGCATACCGCGTTTATGAAGATTCTCGGCCATCTCAAGGCCGATGTATCCGCCGCCGATAACTACAGCCCGTTTAGGATTATGCTCTGAGATGAAATCACTAATTGCATCTGCATTCGGTATACTTCGCAGTGTGAATATCCTTGGGGAATTGATTCCGGGTATAGGCGGTCTTGTCGGTTCCGCCCCGGGCGAAAGAATTAACTTGTCATATTTTTCAGTATGGGTAATTTCGGAAGATATATCTTTTACATTTACTTCTTTACGTTTGCGGTCAATACCCATCACTTCACTGTTGACTCTTACATCAATGTTGAATCTATCCTTAAATTTCTTTGGCGTCTGAACAAGTAAATCATCGCGGTTTTTTATGACCTGGCCCACGTAATAAGGCAAACCGCAATTGGCAAATGAGATATACTTTCCTCTTTCAAAAAGAACTATCTCGGCATTCTCATCCAACCGGCGCAATCTTGCCGCTGCCGATGCTCCACCTGCTACACCGCCTATGATTACAATTTTTTTACTCATGTATTATTCTCCTTATCAGTCAAACAAAAATACTGCTATGGCAAGTGTGGTTGTCCATTCGTTTTTTTTGCCCATTGCAGTCTGAGTTACATTTGTGGTTTTTATTATCAGCCCGCTTGATTTATAAGCCTGTTCTTTTTCCGACCAGGCCTTGTTGGGGTCAACTTCAAACCCAAGCGTTGTGCCAAGCATCTCGGCAGCTAAATCTTCAGACATATCACCGGCTTGTTTTTCGTTCATGCCGTGACCATGTACTTCACTCAAATAGCCCCAGTTATTGTCATCTTTAGGCAGGGCGACGCCAATCGAAGTGGCTACAATTCTGCCATATTCATTTGTATCCGCTCTTGCCATAACACAGTAACAAATACTTCCCGGCATGAGCATTCTCAATCCTTTTTCCCTGCTGATAATTTTGCATTTGGGGGGAAGAATCGAAGATACCTGTACAAGATTTTGATGTGCTACTCCCGCCTGACGCAGAGCGTTCTCAAAGGATTTTAACTGGTATCTGTGACGGCCGACTCCCTTGGTCAGAAAGACCTTTCTGGGAACAAGGTTGGAATTTTCACTCATTAGCGATTCCTTCGTATTTTATAGGCATTGCTATTTTGACTGTTTGGTACAGTTGTATCGTTTCCGGGCAGATATTCATAGATTATCTGATTTGCTTCAGTGAATAATTTCTGCTCCGTTGTATATTTCTTCTACATGCATTACGACAGCAGCGGCCTTCGGTAGTTTTTCAGGTACCCATTTTTGAACTTCATCAAACATAGTTCCTTCTATGAGTCTTTGGGCTGTGCCTTTAATTTGAAAAGAACCTTTTTCATCATCGAGAACAGCAAAGGCAATTTTCCCATTGTTTAAAATGTTGTCTCGTGTCTTATTAAAATAATTATCTGCAATTAGAATTGTTTGATCATCAACAACCTTTAGATATTTAACATAGACTACGTTAGGGATTCCCTTAGATGTGCTGGTTGCCAAACAAAACAGCTCCTGTTTAGATATCGCTTTTTTAACCGCATCAGGCAATTTGGCCATTTTGCTTTCCTTTCAAAAAGTGATTTTTATTGTTTCTTTTAAATGCTTTTGTTTTTTTGTAAAATCATATGGCCGATTTTACAGCCAATGTCTCTTGCGATAACCGGACATTTGGCTTTAAGTATGAAAAAAATATTTTTATCTATGCCGCTCAGTGTTTCGTAATTGCCTTGTCCTTTGGCTATAATCAAATCAGCCTTTTTAAAACGCTCCTGAAACTCTTTCGAACAATTTTCCAGAATCGTTCCCGGAGCATCGTCGCCATTGTCAATAACATCGACTATGTCTGTTAATCCTGCTGCCTTTGCATCATCGATAGTAGCATCATTGATGACAGGTGAACCTTTTACCACGAGCGTTATCTTATCAGTACCTATTTGCTCTATGAGGAATCTGTCAAATACTATTTCACCGGCGTTATCAGCAAGGTATAAAATATCATTTGCATTATCTACTGCATTTTTGAAAATATTCACATTCGAGAGATCAAAAGGATGTAATATAGCATTATTAATTATATTTTCAACTTCCGACGATTCCAAAGAAGATTTAACCCCAAGGTCTATTATATTTCCCGCAATTGCCAGACGTATTGCCATTTCAAAAGGTTTTGTTGAATGGGCGAGCAAATCATTAAACTTTGGGAAGAAATTCAGAGCAAATTCATTAAAATACTGTTTCTTCTGTTTGTACGGGTCATCTGTTTTAATAATTTGCCTGATTTTTCGATGTATTTTTTGTGCCATTACAGGAGGGCTTGTACTTAAATCCATATTGCCGACCAAATCGAGAACCTGGCGTAAAATTTGCTCGTGCATTTTCTGGTCATCAGTTGCCAGCCTGACAGCGTCAAGTGATTGGCGGACAAAACACGGAATACAATCCAAATATGTTCGCATTTTCACTTCTTAAACCAAATGTTATCCCATTCCTGAATGGTTTGAATATACGCCGCTATTATCGCCAAATGCACATTCTTTACAAAGAGTTTTCTTTGGCTGATTTTATTGCGTCTTCGACAGTACCGCTAATGCCGGTGCGAATCTTTATGTTCGCCGCGGTCAAAATTTGTTCAGCCTTTGGACCGCAATTACCTGTGAGTACGACATCGGGATTTAACTCGGCGACTTTTTGTGCAGCGGCTATTCCCGCCCCGGTTGCAGCATTTACGCTTTCATTTTCTACAGCTTCAAATCCATCTTTATCGGTATCGGTAACTATAAAATATGCCGCTCTTCCGAAACGTTCATCAACTTTGGCCGACAATACAGGCGCAGTGGCAGTAATTAAAATTTTCATTTTATAAAATTACCTTTCTATTTTTCTGTTTGCAGTTGCGCTATTTGAGATTTTACTTCTTTAAGGTCTGCTTCGAGACTTTCAGCATCCTGCTGCAGGGATTGTATTTGCTGCTCTTTTGTTATAACCGCTGCGGGCTGAAACTGGGCAAAATTGCCATAACCTCTTGCCCAAAAGCGATTTCCGCGGCCAAAGCCGCGTCCCATTCCACGGCCTCTGCCGAATCCGCCGCCTGCGAATCCCGCACAACGTCCTAAACCACGACCTGTCATTGGTCCTGCTCCCATTGGTCCTGTTCCATTTCCACCTGGCATTTCTATACTCCTTAAAAAAAACCTTGTTACTTATACATTATGAGCATAAGCCCATAATATGTCAAGGAAAATTTTTTACTAACATAGCCGCACGCCTGCTCAACATAAAAGTTGACAATTCAGAAATACAGACTTACACTGACTTATACATTTAGATACGGACTGACACTGACTTAAACACGGACGGGCACGATAGTAAGGAATATAAAATGACAATAAAAACAACGACTCAAAACTATTTATTCTGTATTCTGATTTCTGTATTCTGTGTTCTGCTTTTTGCCGGATGCGAAGAAAAGAAACAGATAAAGACAGCCAATGAGAAGCCAGGGATTTTAGGTCAAAAAGCTCCTGAAGACAACAACTCGCCGAAGAAGCTGTCGGCTGAAATCAAACAACTCAAGGAACAAATTGAGACCCTGACAGGAATCGATAAGCAGGCGAGAATCGAAGCGCTGTCAACGATATCGGCAATCGAACTTACCAGCCGATGCGGGCTGTACGACAAAAAAAATAAAGACAATAAAAAAGAAACACTGGTTGTTTATCTTAAACCCATCGACGATATGGGCGACTGCGTAAAAGCGGCCGGCGCGGTGGAGATACAACTTTGGAACCTGAACGCAGAACCCAACGAAGCGCTTTTAAGTAAATGGGAAATTGAGCCGAAAGAACTTAAGAAAAACTGGTCAGGCTCACTGCTGACAAGCTATTATAAACTGCAATTCGATGTAAATTCGGTTTTAACCGGCAATAAAAACGAAAAAGAACTTACGCTAAAGGCGCAGTTTACAGACTACCTGACAGGAAAAATTTTAAAAGCGCAAAGAGTGGTAAATAATAAATAAAATTACATAAAGCGGTTGTGCTGCTCGTCAACGGTAAATGTTAACTATGAAACTATATACAATTCCAATTCTTCCGCGATTCAGTGAAAGCAGGGCATTTTTAACTTGATTTTAGGTATGATTTAAAGATATTATAAAAGGCTATAAATCGAGTGAAATAGCCGGTGGATTTCATAAAAAGGAAGAGAAAAAAGTCGTGAGAAAGAAGAGTTTCAGGGTAATTTTTATAATTATGGTTTTGTGTATTGTCGGTATAGCAGATATTTCATCCGCTACGATAATCACAATCGGCATTGAAGCCTTAGCGAATAGCGAAGACGGCTGGTACAAGCTGTCCGAAAGCCGATTTTGCTATAACGACCTGTTTACGCCGGAGACATCTGTATCGTTTATAGGTGCATATTCCAGCTATAGTGTTAAGTGCGGGGCGACATTGGATGTTGACGAGTTAGTTTCTTCCGACGATATCAATAATACAGAACTTGTCCGGTTTTCCATCGCGGCAGAAATCGATAGTATTATTTGGCAGCCTGATAATTATGGCGATGCCGCAATAACAAATACGGCACTGCCGACAACGGTTCCGGCTGCATCTTACGGGGATTATAATGATGCGATTATAGAGAAGGGGAATATTCCCCTGTTTTTTGAAGGCATTTTAAATTAAGGCTGAAAATATCAAAATCAAAGGAGAAACAGGATGAATGCTAAATTGTTTTCAGTTGTCATTTTATCAGCAGTTGTTCTGCTCATTTATCCGGCTCAAATTTGGGCGGCAGATTCGAACATGGTCGCAGCAAAAGATACAAATTCGCCGGCGGAAATTAAGAATATCGAGCTTCCCAAGCCGCAGATGGACGGCGGTAAGCCGTTAATGACGGCTCTAAAGGAAAGAAAAACTTCACGTGCGTTCAGCAGCGAGTGGCTGCCTTTGCAGGTTATTTCGAATATGCTCTGGGCGGCAGACGGAATCAACCGGCCGGACGGAAAACGGACGGCGCCTACCGCAATGAATAAACAGGAAATAGATGTTTACGTTGCTATGGAAGAAGGTCTTTATTTGTATGACGCAAAAGCAAATAAACTAATCTGCATTCTTGCAGAGGATATCCGCGCCGTGACAGGCAAACAGCCTTTTGTAAAAGAGGCACCGATTAATCTTATTTTTGTAGCGGATTACGCAAAGATGGGCGATGGGCCCGCCGAGCAGAAAGATTTCTACGCGGCCATCGATACGGGGTATATCAGCCAGAATGTTTATCTGTATTGCGCATCGGAAGGATTGGCAACTGTTGTGCGGGGATATCTTGACAAGCCTGCCTGCCAGGCGGCTATGAAACTGCGAAGCGACCAGAAAATTATCGTTGCGCAGACTGTCGGCTATCCGAAAAAATAAATTAGCCACAGAGACGATTTTACTTTACAGCCACAGAGTTCACAGAGGACACAGAGATTATATATTAAATCTCAGGAGAAGATTTCGTCTGAAAGGTCCTGGCCTATCTGTTTCTGACAATAATTCTCTATGGCCTTTTTGCCGTCGGTCTGGAATTTTTCCATTGAATTAAAAATTCCTGTTTTTGCGAAGAAGAGAATCGCTATACAGGCGGCTGTATTGGCGAGCGAACCTTTCAAAGGCGCTAATCTTTCCAGAAGTCTCGGTTCCGGCCGGGCGATTCTTAGTTTGTCGGCTTTGGCTGTCCCGCGGACAGAATGAGCGAGAGTGTCTATGGTCTGCATATTCGCATTCTTCAGTAAATCGAGATTATGCGGACAGGACTTGAGAAGCGACATCGCAAGATATACTTTGCCGACAGAAGCGAACCGCTTCTGGCATTTAGGACATTTGACAATATGATTCTGGACCCAGGCTGCGTCGAAGCTTAAATAGCTGCCGATGATTTTGTTCAGCCGACCCCTGACGTCTCTGCAATTTGTTGTATTTTTATTTTTCATATTTTTATTCTTCTTTTTTATTCATCCATACTGCCAATAATTGTATCGCCCTGTGCCTGTATACCCTGGCGGTACCTTCTGTTAGTCCGAGTATTTTAGCGACCTGCGCATAAGGAAGTTCGGCCAGGTCGTGTAAAGTCACGACATCCTGCAACTGCTGGGGCAATTTAGTAATGTTGTCTCTAAGCTGCTGCTGTAAATAATTCGAATCCAAATCGTTTGCCGATGTTTCAGTTGTCTGATTAGCGGCGATTCCGGGAAGATTCTTTTTTTCAATGAGCCGGCGTCTCAAAATCGAGATTGCCGTGTTGGAAGCTGAACGGAAAATGTAGGCCTTGACGTTGCGGGGCTTGATGCCGTTTGCGTAGTGAGCCAGATGTAAAAATGTGTCCTGATACGCATCGCAGACGTCCTGCTCGTTGCCGAGGATTCGCCATAACATCGTTACAAGCTGGCCGCCGAACGAGTGCATCGCAGAGAGCACCCACTTCTGAGATGTACTCAGCGATTCAGGGATCGCGAAATCCCATAACAGCCTGTAGCTTTGAGCTTTGCTTAACATCGATATTCTCATGAAGTAAGACGCTGTTTATAATGCTATGTTAACAAAATTTTCGAAAAATTCAAAAAAGCTCGATTTTTTTGATAACGTTTATCGTTCAAATGCGTCTTTTTTGTAGAAAGATTGCTTCGGCCGCCTCCGGAGGCCTCGTAATGACAATAATATGAGCCCAAAAAGCACAAATAAAGAGTCGAAAGGTCGGGAAAACAAAGCACAGGACGTTGTGTCGCTGGTTGACGGGTTTCTAAAAGGGGCAGTCGATTCAGGGGCAAGCGATGTTCATTTTGAGCCGACTGAAAAAGAATTAGTTGTCAAATACCGGCTTGACGGAGTTCTTAAACAGGTCGAAACATTACCCAGAATTCTTTCCGAAAATGTCATCGCAAGATTAAAAGTACTGGGCAATCTCCTGACATACCGAAACGATATACCACAGGAAGGCAGAATAGAAATAGACGGACATAACGAGGGCGTAATCGACGAGAGACTCGCCATATTTCCGACGATACACGGACAAAGAGCGGTAGTAAGAATTTTTTACCAGTATAAGAACCTGACAGAATTAGAACATCTTGGTTTTTCAAAGGCCGTGCTGGAAACACTTAAAAAAATAGCTTTCAAAAATCAGGGCCTCCTTCTTCTGACCGGGCCGGCGGGAAGCGGAAAAAGCACGACACTGGCGGCGCTATTACGATTTATCCTGAAAAACTTTGCGGGTAAAAGCATTGTGGCACTGGAAGACCCTGTGGAAATGCGAGTCGAAGGAGTTACCCAGGTTCAGATTACGCCTTACGGCGAAATGACCTTCCCGACAGCTTTGCGGTCGCTGCTCAGGCAGGACCCGCAGGTGTTGATGATTGGCGAAATACGAGACGCAGAAACCGCGAAAATCGCAATCGAAGCGGCTCTTACAGGGCATTTCCTGATGAGTACAATGCACAGCGGGACGCCGGCGGCAGGGTTTCTGCGGCTGCTCGAAATGGGAATCGAATCCTACCAGATAACTTCAAGCGTAACGGCAATCTTAAACCAGAGACTCGTTCGCAAACTGTGCGATAAATGCAAAAAACAAAATCAAAAAACTTTTTATGAAGCAATCGGCTGTGAAAGCTGTCTGAATACAGGTTACAAAGGCAGGGCGCTGATTTCAGAGATTGTCGAACTTGACAGCGAACTTAGAAAAGCAATCGCAGAAAAGACCGACATCGAAAAACTCGAAGCGATACTGAAAGGCAGGGGACATACGAATATGCTGACCGACGGCAAAAGATTAGTCGGCCAGGGTATTACTACGGTTGATGAGCTGAACAGAGTCTGCGGAATAATTGAATAAAAATAGCCACAAAGGCACAAAGACACGAAAAGATATAATATAAAATATAAATAAAAAACTTAATGCCTTAGTGCCCTGGCAGCAGAAAATAGTTGGGAGATAAAAAATGGCGATATTCGAATATAACGCGCTGACCGCGACGGACAGATTGATGAAGGGGGCCATCGAGGCCTCTTCACCGCAGGAAGCGGCCAAGCTGCTGGCGGAGATGAAGCTTAATGTCAATTTCCTTGAAAAGGCCAAATATGAAGGACCCAAAACGGCTATCGGCAGAGATGAATTTCTGCTGTTCAATCAGCAGCTTGCTTCAATTACGAAAGCGGGCGTGCCTCTGGAACGGGGACTGAGAGAACTTTCTGCGGATATCGGCTCAAAAAAGATGCGAAAACTTGTTAACGATATCGCAGGTGAACTTGAAAGCGGGGAAAGTATTGAAAAGGCATTCGAGAAAAGACAAAAATATTTTCCGCCTTTGTATAGCAGGATATTAAAGGCAGGCGTTGAGACCGGCAGACTAAGCCAGATGCTTACAAATCTCAACAGGCATATCGAAATGTCGAACCAGACCAGAAAAATAGTTTTCGAGGCTATGTCCTATCCGTTTGTCGTGTTGACAATAGCTGTCATAATAATCAATTTTATCTATATAATGATTATTCCGAAATTTGCCACTGTTCTTGCGGATATGACGGGAGGCGAATTGCCGGCCCTGACGCGGCTTATTCTTCGGATATCAAAAAATGTTGCACCTTTCTGGCTTGGTGTCGGTGTTCTGGCCGGTGGTATGATAATTCTGAATATACTGCTGTCATCGATATCAGCGGGAAGAAGATTTAAGGAATCGCTGTTGCTGAGTTTTCCGATAATAGGCAGACTGCACCACAGCAGTGTTATGGCGAAAATGGCCGAGTCGATGGCGATAATGATTTCGGCTGGAGTGGATATGCCAAACTGCCTGAGATTAAGCGCAGAGGCATCGGGGAGCGAAAAACTTATTCACGAGACCGAATTTTTAGCAGAACAGGTAGAAAACGGGACTAATATAATGCAGGCAGGGCAGTTCTGCAGGATGATACCGAAACTTTTTCTTTACTCGATTCAATTGGGTTCACAGCGAAACGAGTTGGAAGACAATCTGCACAGTCTCAGTCAGATGTATGTCGAACAGGTCAAATGCAGCCAGGTGAGACTGCAGGCGGCACTATTGCCTATGATGCTGGTTTTTGTCGGCGGATTCATAGGTATGACAGTGCTGGCGCTTTTTCTGCCTATGATAAAGATTATTACGTCTTTGATGTGAGATTAAAATGTTATTAGCGATAACAATATTTGTTCTGGTTTTATATATTTTTCTGGGGTTCAAAACACCCCGATTCGCCATTATTACTTTGCCAGTTATTACAACCACTTTTATTATATTGTCTATAAGTAAAGAATTATTTGCACCTTCAATAATATCAATATGTATCTTTCCGGTCACGCTGATAACCATACTCTTTATGAAGCACGAACAAGACGTTGTTCCCTGGCCCAAGCGAGCGGCAAGGACAGCCCTTGTAACTCTTTCGGCGGTATTCTTATTGATAGTATTCATGTCGATAGCTTCTTTTCTGGGAGTTGCATACCTTGGCTTTCTGGGGCTTTTATTTGGTTATATGTTTGGTCTGGCCCTGACGCAGAAGAATGCCACTATTGCTGTCGTAATATCCACAATCGGTTCGAGTATCAGACAGAATCTGCCGCTGCCAATGGCACTGCAATCGGCAGCGGCAGATATTAAATATCAGCATTCTCAGGTGTTACGGCAGATTTCCAAATGGCTTGTTCAGGGTTATCCTCTAAGTGAATCAATCAAGCGGGGATTTATAAAATGTCCTGCCAGAATTACCGCCCTGATAGCGGCAGGAGAAAAGACGGGACAGGTACCTCAGGTGTTGCAGTCGATAGAAGCAGACCTGCTGGAAAAGGCGACAGACAACACAAGGATAAGGCCGGTGTATCCGGCGTCTTATTTTATTACAGTATTAATTGCGCTGTCGTTAGTTACACTCGGGCTTATGATAGGGGTGATACCAAAATTCAGTACCGTTATTAAGGATATGATGGGCGGCGAGTTGCCCAAATCCACAAGAATTCTTATTGCTATTTCCAATTATATTTGTTTCAGGTATGGCTGGTTAATAGTCATTGGAATCATATTTTTTATTGCCATTATTCATATTAAAGCGAGGTTTAGCTCACGCCGGCCTGAAAAGCCGCTGCTGTTTTCACGAATTGGAGATTTTATAAAATGGCATCTGCCCATTCTTCACTGGTTTGAAAATAATTATTCAACCCTGCAGCTTGTTGAGGTTTTGAAAATATCGCTTAATTCAGGAGCTGCTGTAAATGAGGCGATAAGAAATACAATTGACCTCGATGTGAACTACTATTTTAGGAAACGGCTGAAGAAATGGCTTGAAAAGGTCGAGGCAGGTGAGAATATAGCTGACTCTGCGAGAGAATGTGGGTTTGCAAATTCGCTAAGCTGGACGTTTGAGCAGCAGAAAAATCCTGAAAATACGCTGCCGGTACTGGAAATGCTCGAAAGCGTCTATCGTTCCAATTACAGCTACAGGGTAAATCTTGCCAGATTTATATTGTTGCCGTGCACGACAATATGCCTGGGAGCGATGGTTGGATTTGTTACTTACTCAATTTTTTCGGCGATAGTGGCAATTATTTATCAATGTGCGAGTTTAGTATGAGCAGGAAAAGACATAACGGTATTCTACTGACGGAAATGATAGTTACGTTGGCTGTTTTGGGGATTATCCTGGCCTGTATGGCATTGGCGATGAAGACTTTTAAAGACTTCAACCAATATCAATTAGTCAGGCAGAAGTGCATCGCGGCGGCACAGGCACAGCTCGACAGTATCGCCGTTACAGGAAAACCGATAGGCGAAGAGAATATCAAAAGATTATGGCCTAAAATGAAAACAGAAATCCGGCGAACAGACGGCTCCGGCCAATGGGAAGGACTGAAACTAATCAGAGTAAAGGCCACAGCGAAAGATATGCGTAAGGATATTTCCGTTGAACTGGCCAGATACCTTTCGCCGCAGGGAGAAATCCGGCAATGAGAAAAGGTTATTCATTAATTGAAATGCTTACAGTTATAGCGGTTATGGCGGCTATAGCCCTGCCGCTTTCCAGGTTATCGAAGGTTATTCTGTATGATGTGCCGAAATCCCTGAAACTGGTTGAGTGTAATACGAGTATGCTTAATATTCTGACGTATATGAAAAAAGATATCAATTCAGCGGCCGGCTTTCCGGAGTCATTCGACAAATATACGGCGAGCGAGAGATGTCTTTTGATCGAGCAGCAGAAAAAAGTTATTTGTTATCTTGTAGAACAGGAGGAAGTATCAAGGATTATAATTGGTAAAGAAGTGGAAATCACCTGGCGGATTCCGGACGGCAAAATCGAATGGCAGGTATGGCGAAAAAATAATGCCGGTTACGCGGTGGAAATCAAAAAATATACCGAATTAAAAAGCTATAATCATATAGAAAAGAAAATGGAAAACTCTTATCTGTATTTCGCAGATGCTTATTCGGAGGCGGTAAATTGAAAAAAGGTTTTGTTATGCTGACTGTTATTATGATGCTCTTTTTCATTGGCACGATGCTGTTCGTCCTGACCGGCGTATCGAATAAAATTACGTTTCAGACCAATCGGGCATACCTTGAGGCGGTCAGGCAGAATATGATTTCAAGCGGATTGTCTTTCGCAAAATATAATATCGAAAAAGAAAATATAAAAAACATCGAGCTTGATACTGCCGGTTTGGGTGCGACAAATGCGCAATTAATCGTCACAATGGGAAAGATCACAAATAAACAGGCCAATGTCGATATAAATACATCCTGCGGCTTCGGCAGTCAGAGGCTGGACGATAATAAAAAATATTTCGTCGTGCCGGACAAAAAATAAACGGGTCTATTTCCGCGTTTTCGGCTCGGCGAACTGCCGGAAATATTTAATACATACATCACGCCAAAGCTCGCCGTTTTCCTGTTGCTCTTTGAGGCGTTTACTGACGTCTTCGTATCGCCGCGGGTCGATTTTGCCTTCCAAAGTCTTCCAGATATTCCGCATTTTAGTTACATATTCAACGCCTGTATCATAGCGATACTGCATTTCATCCCATAACGTTCGGCCGGACTGCATACGGTAGTCCCAGGGGACGTGATGGAACCAAAGCAGAAAGTCTTCAGGGCAGGTTTCTATTTTATCAAACTGTTCTCGAAGGGGGCTGTGATACTGGCTGACGGCATCACTGCCTGTGCTGCTGCGGTCGAAACCTATGCCGTTGACATCGGCACGGTGATAATAAACGGAATTCCAGTCCGGCCGTTTTGCCTTGCTGAAGGAAGGTTCAGGTCCGTAGTGATGACCTTCCTTCATAATATGATGCAGACCCAGCGGCGTCATATAATCGATACAGGCCTGCCATGAGCCGAGCATTATAGTTTTAATCGCGTCAATAACGGCCGGGTCATTGGACCATGTCATCTCGGCCCATTCATCGCAAATTGATTCGGAACTTAACTGGTAATCCCACGCGAGGCGTCCAAAGGCATACCAGTTTGCCTGTGCAAATTGATGGCCGCACCAGTTGCGGTCCGAGCCGGTATTGGTTATGCCTATTATAACTGAAGATGTATGGCCGTCCAACGAACCATCGATAACCTTAGCGACGGTTGAGCCTGCTCCTTTGGCGTAAGTATCCGAGTTTAGTATCTCCTTCCACATAGGAGCCAGATAAACCAGATGAACGGACTGGCCGAGATATTCCTGTGTGATTTGCAGTTCGAGAGCCAGCGGCGTTTTCGGCATCGCGCCGAAAAGAGGATGGAACGGTTCCCGCGGCTGAAAGTCGATAGGACCGTTTTTGACTTCCACGAAAACATTGGGACTAAAGTTGCCGTCAAGAGGCACAAATTCCTTATAGGCGCATTTGAACCTGTCGGCGTCAATCGTCGTGTCATAGACGAAAGCCCGCCAAAGTACCGTTCCGCCGTGGGGTTTTAAGACCTCGGCGAGCATATCGGCGCCATCCTCGTGGCTTGCGCCGTAGTCCTGCGGGCCGGGCTGTCCTTCGGAACTTGCCTTAACCTGGAATCCGCCGAAATCCGGTATCATACTGTAAATTTCATCCGTCTTTTTCTTCCACCACTGGGCCACTTTCGGGTCGCGCGGGTCGCTTGTTTTCAGGCCGTCGAGCTGTATAGGGGCACTAAATAAAGGTGTCAGATATACACGAATGCCATACGGCCGGAATATATCGGCCAGCGTCGCTGTCTTGGCAATGTATTCGGCAGTCAGACTTTTAGCCTGGGCATTGACGTTGTTCAGGATAGTGCCGTTGATGCCAATCGATGCGCAGGCACGTGCATAGTCGTGATATCGCGGGTCGATTTTCGCCGGCAGGCTATCCCATTTCCAGAGCGACCGTCCCGCATAACCGCGTTCTATGGAGCCGTCGACGTTGTCCCAGTGACTGAGCAGCCGATGTTTAATCCGCGGACAACTCAGAATATCGAGATTTGAAATGTCCTGATGAGTCTGAAGTATTCTGAGAAAGTGGAATATACCGGTCAGAACGGCAGTGTCTTTGTTGGCAGCGATTAAGATATATTTATTTTCGCCGGACTGATGAAGGCGAACCAGGAATCCTTCGTCGCCAAGATTTTTGCGGTCGGCTTCCGATATATTTATATTTATTGTTTTGAGATTGCCGACAGTTCCCAATACTACCGCATTGCCTGCGGGTTTATTCGATTCAATTGGGATTTCACGGTCGAGCATCGTCGGCAGGGCACGCTTTAGCTCGCTTTCGATAATGTCAAATGTAGGGCCTTTGCCGAGGATTGCCGCGCCGCCGATTGCCTGACGGTATTGCGATAATAGATTCGGGTCGTCCACTTTGCGGTATTGCAGCCACAAGTCGTATCCATCATTATGTTTATTTGTCATAGTCTCTTTCTTTTCTTTGCTATGGTTCCGGTCGTATGGTTTCAATGCGGCCGGGCAGTTATTGTCATTTCCTGCGGCAGATACGTCAAGAACGATAAATTGCCCCATAAACAGGCATAAACAAATCCATCCGGATGCAATCCTAATTGTCTGTGTATTCAGCTTGTTTAACCTCATTTTTATGTTCTTTCTCGCATTTAACGTAAATATAGGACAGGAATAGAGTTTTGACAAGTTTTATTTAGCGGAATTAGGCTTGCATTGTTTGAAAAAAGCTATATAATACCGTGCTTTAGATTTTAAGGTGAAAAAGATGAAGAAAGACATACATCCGAAATATCAAACTGCAAAGGTCAAATGCGGCTGCGGCAATACGTTCGAGACCCGCAGTACGGCCAAGGAAATCCACGCCGACATTTGCTCGATGTGCCATCCGTTCTATACCGGCAAGCAGAAGTTTCTCGATACAGCCGGCAGAATCGAACGTTTCCAGAAGAAATACGGCCAAAGCTATATGGACAAGGCGCAGAAAGACGACAAAGCACCGCAGAACAAGGAAAAGTAGCTTATTTTTGTTGACAACTTACGCTGTTGGACTTAATCAAACAGATTATGTTCCGGCAGCGTAATTTTTTTGTACTTGCTGAAATAAAATTGTTCAAGATAAGTTTAAAAATTAAACGTACCTGAAACTGAAGGATATGAACAAGGCTCAGCATATAGACTGGCGAAATTGGATTGAACGCTACGACAGAATGCAGCGAAGGTATCTTGTTAAACGCAGCGAAAGATTCGACGTAATCGCAGGATTAATAAAAGCAGTATGTCCAAAGCCCAAACTCATAGTTGACCTGGGCTGCGGAACCGGAAGCCTGACCATCAGGCTGCTCGAAGAATTCGATTCGGCAAAAATTTTTGCGGTCGATTTGGACCCGGCCGTTTTGCTTCTGGCTGAACACAGGTTGAAGAATTTTAAGAATAGAGTTCAGATTGTGCGGTCGGATATGACCAAAATGGACTGGAATCAATGCATGGGCGCTGATACCGTAGTTTCGGCGACGGCCCTGCACTGGCTCAGCCCCAAGGACCTTGAGACGGTTTATTGTCAGATTCATAGAATTTTGCGTAATGGCGGCATCTTTTTAAACGCTGACCATGCAGGCAGTTCTAATAACCTGATTCAGCAGGGCTGGGAGTTTAATAGAGAACAAATGCGGTCGCAGGAACAAACGCAATCGGCGGAGGACTGGGATAGTTTTTGGCAGCAGTTATTTTCCGAGTTAGGCGATGACGCCCGAATCGAACGCCAGGAGGCTATCGGCCAATGGCAGGGGACGGAAAATGGAATGCCTTTGCAGCGGCATTTTCAAAAGCTCGAACAGTGCGGCTTTGAAGATATTGATTGTTTCTGGCGATGTGACTGCGATGCTGTTTATGGGGCAATCAAAAAATAAAATAAGGTTTTAATCTTATGAGCGAAACAAATAGTGCAGTAATAAAAAAACTCGAAGAGCTTGACGGGCGATACTCCGAACTTGAAAAGCAGCTTCACGACCCCGCTGTGAATATGGATTCGAATAAGGTTATCGCTATTTCCAAAGAGCAGGGCAAACTCAGGTCCCTCGTAACGAAATACCGTGAATACAGGAAACTGCTCTCCGAAACCGAACAGACAGAGACGATTTTGAACGATGCCGGGGCGGACGAGGAATTCAAACAGCTTGCCACGGAAGATTTGGCTAGGCTGAAGGAAAAGAAAGAGGCGATTTTCGAGCAGATAAAAGATTCCCTTGTTATGTCCGACGATGCGGCGGTAGGCTCGGTCATAGTGGAAATACGGGCCGGCACCGGCGGCGATGAGGCGGCGCTGTTCGCGCGTGATTTATATAATATGTATGCTCACTATGTGGATAAGCAAAAATGGAAAATCGAGCTTATGGATTTCAGCACAAGTGAACTGGGCGGTTTCCGCGAGGTCGTATTTAATGTGAAAGGCCCCGGCGTATGGGCGCATCTGGGCTACGAAGGCGGCGGGCACCGCGTTCAGCGAGTGCCTGAAACCGAAACGCAGGGCAGAGTACATACATCAGCGGTTACTGTCGCGGTTCTGCCCGAGCCGGAAGAAGTTGACATCCAGCTAAATCCGGCCGATATCAATGAATTTGTCAGCAGAGCGGGCGGCCCCGGCGGTCAGGCCGTTAATAAATTAAATAGTGCCGTAAGACTCGAACATATTCCAACCGGCATTACTGTAAATATGCGAGAGGACAGGAGCCAGCATAAGAACAGGGCAAAGGCGTACCGTTTGCTGCGGAGCAGAGTTTTCGAACATTACCGAAGTATTGAAAATGCAAAACGCGAGAAGACCCGAAAGACAATGATAGGCTCCGGCGACCGCTCGGAAAAAATAAGGACATATAATTATCCGCAAAACCGAGTTACCGACCACCGGATTAATCTGTCGCTGTATAATCTCGACAAGATTATGGACGGCGCAATGGACGACCTAATCGAGGGAATGATTGAATACGATAAAAAACTCAGACTTGAAAGTTTGTAATGATTGTTTCCACGGCTGAGGCTGTTTGTGCAAAGCGATGCCGGCTGGTTTGTAAGAAAGTATCGACTCAAATCGAATTACAAAAGCTGGTGCGGCATTTCGCAGCTCTTAATAGCCCCGCAATTCTCGGAGGAGTTAATCTGAATTCAGACAGGAGCCGCTACAGCTATTTTGCCGCGGAGCCTGTAGAGATTTTCGATTTTTCCGCATCAGAGGATAATCCATTTGAAAAGTTAAAAACCACTGTGAACAAGTATCGTCTCGATGACGATATAACAGGGCCGGAGGATGTTTTTACGGGCGGATGGATTGGGTTTTTCAGTTACGACCTTAACAGGTATATCGAGAACGTATCTTCACCGGCAGACGATTTGAACCTGCCTTTAATCAGACTATGTTTCTATGACAAGGTTATATGCTTCGACCATCTGAAGAATTGTTTCCATCTTTTCGCGATAGAACTGCCAAACGATAAAACAAGCGGTGAAGAAAAAATTGCAGAACTTGAAACTTGTTTAGCCCCCAGGCCTGTCCTGGGGGTTATAACCCCGACCACAGGGGTCGGGGCTAACCGAATGGATGGCACGTTCAAGTCTAATATGACGAAAGAATTTTATCTTGACGCAATCGTAAAAACAAAAAGGCATATTTACGATGGCGATGTTTACCAGATAAATTTCTCGCAGCGATTCAGTGCCGATTTCAAATCAGAGCCTTATAAACTTTTTCTGTGGCAGAATAAATTCAATCCCAGCCCGTACTCGGCATATATTGACGCAGGAGATTACCAGATAGTAAGCGCATCGCCTGAATTATTTATAAATATAAATAATGGCACAATTATAACCTGTCCGATTAAAGGCACAAGGCCGAGGACAGGCGAGAAGGCGGTCGATGAGAAAAATTACAATGAACTTATCGATAACGAAAAAGAAAAAGCGGAACTCGATATGATAATCGATCTTGAGCGGAACGACTTAGGCAGGATTTGCAGCCCCGGCACAATCAGGGTTACCAAAAGACGGGATATAGAATCTTTTGCGACGGTTTTTCACGCGGTTTCGACGATAAAGGGACAAATTCGGGAAGAAATTGATTTTGCCGATTGCCTCAAAGCTATTTTCCCCGGCGGTTCGATTACCGGCGCTCCGAAAATCAGCGCGATGAATATAATAAATGCCCTTGAGCCGATGGCGAGGGGACTTTATACCGGCTCTATCGGCTGGATAGACTTAAAAGGCAATGCGTGCTTGAATATCGCGATAAGAACAATTATCATAAAGGACAATGTCGCCTACGCCCAGGCCGGCGGCGGAATCGTCGCAGACTCCGACCCGCAGGCAGAATGGAATGAGACGCTGATTAAAGCAAAAGCATTATTGGCAGGAATAAAAGCAGTTAATATGCGATAGAGAAAAAATGAACCACGAATTAACACGAATATACACGAATTTCAAAATATTTAGCCCGCCGTTTCACGGCGGGTTTTCCTATTTTAGCCACAGAGCTTACAGGGGTCACAGAGGAAAAATATGAAAAAACATATTAATATATCAGAGTTTGTGAAAAGTAATCATAAAAATGGTGATATTGTTTCATTTAAAGTTAGCCCAATCACAGAATCAGGATACAGTTTTTGCTGTTGTTCAGGTTGTCTGCGAGAATTTTGGGATACAATAAATGACAAAATTTCCCCACAAGGGCCAATAGAACATGAAGGTTCGGCTATATTGAATATACAGAATGAGCAAGTAATATTGGAACAACACGAAAGCGGACCAGAATTGATCGCTTTCTTAATTTCTTTGGCCGCAACATCTGTATACGACTTTGTCAAATGGTTATTGCTATCTTCTATAAGTGCTTTTAAGAAAAAGGGTGCGACAAAAATAAAAATTACCAAGAAGATAACAACCACAAAACAAAAGATTGTTAATGAGTCTACGTTTGAGATAGATTTTAATAGTATTAAAAGTGCAAAAGAGATAGATAAAATAATAGATAGTTTTTTAAAATAAATTTCTCTGTGTTCTCTGTGGCTATAATAAAAAGAAATCTCTGTGGCTATAATAAAAAGAAATCTCTGTGGCAGGAAAAATATGAATAAAGTCTTTTTAAATAATGAAATAATAGAAAGCTCCGAGGCAAAAATAAGCTGTTCTGACGGCGGGTTTTTATATGGAGCAGGTTTATTCGAAACAATGCGGGCTTCGAACGGAGTCGTATTTGCTCTCGATGGTCATTTGGACAGACTTTTTACAAGCGCGGAGAAATTAAAAATCAATCTGCGCGGCGACCGGGAATTTATCGCTGACGCGATTTACCAGACATTAAACGCTAATGAGCTTAAAGATGCTCGAATCCGGCTGACCGCGACGAGCGGTGCGATAAATGCCGATCAGCCGGAGCCGACATTGCTTGTTACGGCGTCTAATTTCACCCCTTATCCGAAGGAATATTACGATAAGGGCATAATGGTTGTTTTGAACTCATACCGTCAAAATCCCGCAGATGTTTTGAGCGGACATAAGACGACGAGTTATTTTTCAAGAATATCCGCTTTGGCCACAGCTCACCAGAGGCGTGCGGCAGAGGCGCTGTGGTTTACAGTTGACGGCAGGCTTGCCGAAGGATGTGTAAGTAATGTATTTATCGTAAAGAATTCGGTTCTTTATACGCCTTCATTGAAAAGCGGAATATTGCCGGGCATTGTGAGAAAGACGGTTCTGACTCTTGCCGGAGAAAATTCGATAAAAGCGGAGGAAGCAGAACTTACCATCGATGATTTACTCGGCGCCGATGAAGTTTTTATTACGAATGTTATAATGCAGGTCTTGCCAGTGATAGCGATTGAATCGCATAATGTCGGAAATTCAAAGCCGGGAGCGATTACGAAAAAAATAACGGCACTTTTCTCCGAAAATTTCAATAAAGAGGTGCAGAATGTTAAAGGTTAAGGATTGCATAGACAAAATCGAGAAGATTGCTCCACCGGGGCTGGCGCAAAGCTGGGATAATACGGGTTTGCTTGTCGGCGGCAGCAACGCGGCGGTAAAAAAAATTCTGCTGACGATTGATATAACAAAAGACGTTGTCAAAGAAGCGAAACAGGCAGACTGTAATTTCATAATCAGTTATCATCCTGTAATCTGGGACGGCCTGAAGACTGTTGAAAAGGATTCTGTTGTTTATGAGCTTGTGAAAAGCGGCATCAGCGTTTATTCGATACATACAGCTCTTGACGCAGTTGTCGGCGGAGTAAATGACGGACTTGCGGAAATTGTCGGGATAAAAAATCCTGAGCCTGTCGGCGATTTTGTCGAAAACGGTAAGAATAATTACAAGCTTATAGTTTTTGTTCCTGTCGAATCGCTTCAGAAAGTTGCTGATGCTGTTTTTAATGCCGGGGCCGGTGCGATAGGAAATTACAGTCATTGCAGTTTCAGCACGGCGGGTCTTGGAACATTTTTCCCGCTCGATAGCGCAAAGCCTGCAATCGGGAAAAAAGGAAAATTTGCAAATGTAAAAGAAATTAAATTCGAGTCGATAGTTCCTGCTGAAAAAATAGAAGATGTTGTAAAAGCGATGAAGGCTGCGCATCCGTATGAGATGCCCGCGTTCGATGTTATAAAATTATATGAGACCAATGACAAAATCGGGCTTGGCAGGATAGGGCTTCTCGAAAAGCCCGTGCAGTTAAGTGCGATACTTAAAAGGATAAAGTCTGCTACCAGCGCCAAAGTCGCCGGAATGGTCGGGCCTAAAAAACGGATAGTCAAAAAAGCGGCGGTTTGTGCCGGCTCGTGCGGCAAACTGATAATGAATGTAATCGCTGAAAAGTGCGACCTTTATTTAACCGGCGAGATAAAGCATCATCAGGCTATCGCGGCCCAGGAAGCGGGCGTTACAGTTGTATGTCTGAGCCATACGGTTTCGGAAAGATTTATGCTTAAAAAAGTTGCAAAAGAGCTACAAAAAAGTTTAAAACCTGTTAAAATCTCCGTCAGTAAAAAGGATAAGGACCCCTTTGAATGGACAAGGATATGAGCGAAGAATTTCAGGAAGAAACTGATTTAACAGATATTTCCGCTGCGGCCGATGAGCAGGATGAGCAACAGCCGGAGCTGGACAATAAAGCCCCTGCGACGGCACAGGATGTAAATACACAAATAACCACCGAATCGGTAATAGAGGCGATACTTTTCGCTTCCGATGAGCCGCTCTCGGCCGAGAGGCTTGTTAATATCGCCCAGTTCAACGGCGGCGTAAAACAGGTTAAGAAATGTATCGAGACCCTCAATCAGCAATATATCGAAACCGGCAGGGCGTTCAGGATAGAGGAGATTGCCGGCGGTTTTCAGATGATGACGCTGCCTGAATATAATAACTGGCTCAAAAACCTGCTTCGCCAGCGGGGGGATAATAAGCTAAGTCCTGCGGCACTTGAGACGCTTGCCATTATCGCATATAAGCAGCCGATTATACGCGCCGATATAGAATCGATTCGAGGCGTCGCCTGCGGCGAGATGGTTCGCTCCCTGATGTATAAAGGC
>JBAZHC010000022.1 GCA_041652575.1 Phycisphaerae bacterium
TCCTCGCCCCTGACTTCCTGCGAAGGGGGCTGCGGACGGGAATGCTTGAAAGTAAATAATGATGGAAAAAATAAAATATGAAGAAAAACAAAAAATTGCCTTGATTGGCTCCGGTTCATAGGATTACACGGATATATGATAGAAAATTTTTGAAGCAAAGCTAAATACTGGTTAAGATAATTTGTTTTAATTGCCTGTTAAAGGGTTCAAATCATAAATAGAAGCTTGCTACTATTTATGATTACATCTTGGGGCAGCACCCCATTTTATAGCATATTCCAAAATCAGTTTTCGTTCAACATATCGAATAAACAGCGGACAAAGTTCATCACTCAAACCATCAACAGGAAAACTTGCCACATAGAGATATTCAATATATTTCCCGCTAAAAAGTTTCCAATATGTTTCGCCGCCACTGTGGTTTTCCTTACCTTTGAATGCACAGCTATGAAACTGCTCCCAACGTTTACTGAAAGATTGGTTGCAAGTTTCACCAATGTAAATAATTTCCTGCGATTGAAGGTCTACTATACCGGGCGGCTCTTTGTAGTGAGCAAGGATGTATACACCGACACTCCCAAGACTGTTTATATTTGTCCTGTCTATCCATCGGACCCAGTTTGAAAAAGTAATTGGTGGAAGACTCATTATTCTGAACTCAATCTATCTTTTCGCAAGCTTTTTGCGGACGGAAATAAGCAATGGAATCGAGGCGAGCTGGGCGATAACTGAAAAACCAATAAGAGCTGGAATTGATATATCGTAAAGAACGCCCATCAGCGTACTGCCCAAAAACCAGGCAATACCATAACCCGCATTGAAAATGCCGTAGCCTGTGCCGCGCTTTTGAGTCGGAACTATATCGGCGACAACGGCACGAATAATCGACTCCTGAGCGCCCATACCAATGCCCCATAAGGCAACGCCGATAATGACCAGCACCGCACCGGAGGTAAACGCAAAAATCGCGAAAAAGGCGGAAAGTATAACGGCTATCGCCAGCGAAAGCATACCGACCTTGTCGTACCATCTGCCGAAGATAAGAGCGGCAATACCATCAATGCCCATAGCACCGGCGTAAAGAAGCGGAATCCATTTGTCGGCGAAAACAGCTTTCTGCTTGATGTGAAACGCGACCAAAGGATAATCGGCAAAGCCTGCGGCTATGAGGCCGACAGCGGCAAGATAAAGCCAAAAAACTTTCGGCATTTTGCCGTTGCCTGCGGGCGGAGTCTCGGTTTCGAGTTTTTGCGGATGCGGGAAATTTATTCGGGCAACAATAAGGATAGCAATGGCCAAACAGGCCGGTATCGCCAGAACGGCAAAGGCCCAACGGTATGAGCCGTTAATCGCAAGAACAATCATCACAATAACAGGGCCGAGCATCGCGCCGATTTGGTCCATCGCCTCGTGCAGGGCGAAGCCCCAGCCCCTGCCGACCGAAGAGGTCGCGCAGGAAAGCATCGCGTCGCGTGCGGGAGTACGAATAGCCTTGCCGATTCTTTCGGTCATCATCAAAGCTATCGCGAGCGGCCAGTGATTTGCCAGGCCCAGCAGCGGCACAGCCAAAAGATTAATCACGTAGCCGGTAATGGTAATCGTCCAGTATTTGCGTGTTTTGTCGCTGAGCAGGCCGGAGAAGAATCTCAGGCCGTAGCCGAGCAATTCGCCTGCACCGGCGGCAAAGCCAACCACCGCGCCGGTAGCGCCGAGAATTGCAAGGTAAGGCCCTGCCAGGCTTCGCGCGGATTCGTAAGTAACATCGGCCAAAAGACTGACAACGCCCAGTAATACGATAAACCTCATTGCGGACTTGCGATTGTTTTCCATAAAAAGCCATAGAGAAAATTAATACTTCTTTTTAGCCACAGAGCTATCCCGATGCGTCGGGACTTCCGCTACGCTTCAGCAGAGAAATAAAATTATAAGTTTTTATTATTATATCTGTACGCGATTACCCGAACCTTTTCGAGAGTAACCATTCCTTCCTTAATCATATCATCGAGCTGAGGTATAAAGCTTTCGATTTTTTCCGGTGCATCGACAATTTCAATTACAATGGGCAAATCTTCGGAGAGCCTGAGAATATTTGCCGAGTGCATTCTGCTGTCGGCGCCGAAACCGATAAGACCCCTTGTTACAGTAGCGCCGGCCAGACCCTGCTTTCGAGCCAGAGCGACAATGGCCTCGAACAAAGGCCTGCCTTCAAATTTGTCCGCTTCACCGATGAAAATCCGTAATAGTTCAGCTTCCGACGGCAGTTTCATAACTCGACCTTTCAATAATAAAAAATAGCCACAGAGCTATCCCGATGCGTCGGGACTTCCGCTGCGCTTCAGCAGAGAAAACAGAGATACAAACGATATATTCTAAATATATTTGCCGATTGCAAGTCCTGCAACCATACCAATCAATCCGAGAATATTTTGTCCTATTATATTAACCGATGCCCAGAGCCATTGCGATTCATCGAGCATTCGCGCCGTTTCAAACATAAATGTCGAAAAAGTGGTAAATGCACCGAAAAAGCCGACAAAAATAACCATTCTCATCTGGCCGCTGATTGAGAGTCTGCTTTCGAGAATGGCCCAAATCAAGCCGAAGAGCAGGCAGCCGATTACGTTTACCGCGGCGGTTCCGAAAGGAAAATCAGTAGTTATACTTCTCTGAACAAGACCGCCGAGCCAGTATCGGGCGAGTGTTCCGGCGGCGCCTGCGAGAGCAAGATAGATTATTTTCTGAAGCATCATAACTCCAAAGAGCTAAATCATATTTTTCGGGCACATACACAGAAAACGGGATAGAATTTTTCATTTCTGGGAATTTCAAAAACATTTTTATATATAACAGATGTCATTTTCAGACTTTTCAAATGTTCTGCGATTTTTTCCGGGGCAAAACCATTATGCACCACAACGTCCCGCTGGTGGAAAGAGCCGTCTTCGGCGTAAAGGTCGGCAAGAGCAATCCATCCGCCGGGGTTGAGCAATTTTGAAAGTTTCGTTATCGCGGCAAACGTATCTTCGATATGGTGCATCGCCATCGCCGAGGTAATAAGGTCGAATGTTCTATTCAGAGGCTTGTCTTTTGTGATATCGAAATTTACGGCCTGGATGTTTTTTACATTTTGAGTAATTATCTTTTTGCGAACTTCGGCGAGCATTCCATCGGAAATATCAACGGCACAAACAGAGGAGACTTTATCCGAAATAAGAAAACTTAACAGTCCAGTGCCGCAGCCATAGTCCAGAACTGAAAATTCTTTATTCAATGGAATTGTTTCACTGAGAAAATCTGCAATGGCAGATGTCAACTGCCTCCTGACAGGATTGTCATTCCACGCGGCCGCCTGTTTGTCGAAATATTCGTTACTCATATTAACGGGCAGTATAAATCATATAGAGCCCGCCTGCAAGAACAAGTATGTTGTTTATCTCATCTGGAAAAAAGGTTTAAAAATCCCGCTAATGCCCCGCCCGCAATCAGCCACATAGAATTTATCTTAAATCTAATCAGTAGAATAAAGGTAACGCCAAAAATAATAACAGCACCAATGTCGATGAGCGAATCTCTGGCCAATTGGCAGGTTACAGCGGCCATAAGACTAATTGCCGCGGCGTTGATGCCGTCCAATAAGGCGCCAGTCCACGGTGATTTTCGCAGACGCGGGATTAAAGGATTTGAAACCGCAACAAATATAAAAGACGGCAGAAAAATACCGACAGTAGCCAAAACGGCCCCTTTAAAACCGCCGAGGATATAACCGATAAACGTAGCTGTTGTGAATAAAGGTCCCGGAGTAATTTGACCGACAGCAACGGCATCGAGGAGTTGCTGAGTAGTAAGCCAGCCGAGACGTTCGACAAAATCGCCCCGCAGAAATGCAAGCAAAACATATCCGGTGCCATACCACACCGCACCTATTTTGAGAAAAACAAGAAAAAGCCGTGAAAAACTGAAATTCATCATTACCTGCGACAATATTCCCATCCCGCCGAGCGGAACAAGGGATACGCAGCAGTTGCGATTTTGGAGTTGGCGAATATTTTTGAACAGCATCACAGCCAATCCGCCGCCGAACAGAAGTATGACTTCATTTATATGTACGAAATAAAGAGCAAAGACAATCAAAACAATTGCTGCAACAAGAACATCTTTAACTGCTTTGCGTCCCAATTGCCAAATCGCCTGTAAAATTATAGCGATTACTACAGGTTTTACGCCGTACAAAAGCCATTCAGCCTGCGGCAATGTACCGTACTGCACATAAAGATACGCAAGAACGAGCACAATAAAAATCGCCGGCAGCGCCAGACACAATCCGCCTGCGATAAGACCCCGCCAGCCGGCCTGCAAAAAACCGATATGCATCGCAAGTTCGGTGCCGTTCGGGCCGGGAATCATATTCGTAGCGCCGACCAAATCTAGAAATTGCTGTTCATCGAGCCATTTTCGTTTTCTTACGACTTCATCGTGCATAAGCGCAAACTGAGTCGCCGGGCCGCCGAAAGAAATTGCGCCAAGCTTCAGGAACAGTAAAATTACTTCAACAAGTTTATTCATAAAATCTCTGCCGTGATATTCTTTACGTGATTATCAAAATGTAACCACCTTATCGCTGTCTTTCACAACATCATACATATCTTTCATTGTTGAAATCGGACACATTTCAGAACCATCCTTTTGACGTGATATTATACAAGTGCCGCAGGCAAGAATCTTGCCGCCGTTTTGCATAAACTTCTCGGCCTGCTCAACTGTGTTGAATTTGTCTGTGCCAATTGACTGATACTCAACACCTTTGCCCATAAAAAATATTTTCACTTCATCTTTTTGCGCAAGCGCAAAATTGGCGTAACGAATCGCATTCCAGCAAGTCTCAGCGTCATTGGTCGCGATAATCACTCCTATTTTCATAACAAATCCTTTCTTAATGGAATTTTAAAACTCTCATCAAGCAGTATAAATCATATAAAGGCCGCCTGCAAGCACGAGTATTCCGCAGATTTTTTTGAGAATAACAGCGCCTTTTGATTTTTCATTCCAGTTCATATATCGCTGGACAACTTCTGTAAATGTCCCGGCAAATACAATTACCGAACAATGCCCGATTCCATACATAAGCAGAAGGATAATCCCATAGAATAGATTTGTAGCTGCCAATTTAAATGTTACTCCAAGCATCGGAGCCATATACGCAAACGTACATGGGCCAAGAGCAATACCAAAGACTAATCCAAGGATAAATGCTGCCAAAGCTCCTTTGCGCTTCATACCAACCTTACCCGGCCCAGAAAAAGGAATGGGAATAATGCCAAGCAGATGTAGCCCTACAACAAAAAATATCAATGCCACAAAATAATTGCCGTATTTGCCAACATCACCCATCATTCTTCCGGCGGCGGCTGTAATTACGCCGACAAGGCCGATAGTTATAAGAATTCCGGCTGCGAAAAGAAACGAAATCGAAAACGCCCTCTTCGTTGAGATTCTGCCCTGTTCGTCGATAAAGCCGACAATTAGAGGAATGCTCGCCAGATGGCAGGGACTGAGCAGAATACTCAAGATGCCCCAGACAAACGAAGCGGCAAGAGCAATCAATGCCGTGCTTTCGACGGCGTGAGTCAGATTTTCAAATAAATAGTTCATAAATTTTAAACAGTTATTGGTATAGGTATCGGTAACGTCGCGTTAATCGTTTTCGTCTTTCGTGTTTTGACTTTCAACGCCAACCCCATAACTAAACACGAGACTTTACCGCTACCCAAACCGAAAACAAAACCTATTTTAATTCAAAACCTAATTTTCCCCATCTGGCTAAAATATCTTCTTTCGAGAAGAAGCCCTCGTGACGGAAAAGTTCTTTTTCATTCGGGTCCAGAAAAATCTGGGTCGGAATTATATTTATGCCGTATTTTTCGCCCGGAGCGGGATTTTTCCAGACATCATAAAAAATAACTTCCAATTTGCCTTTATATTCTACCGTCAATTCGTCGAGTATCGGCTTCATCATCTTGCACGGAACGCATTTATCCGCGCCAAGGTCGATAAGTTTCGGCAGCTTTGCGGCAATGGCAGGCTGATTAGATTCAGATGCAATGAGCAGATTTGGTTCCGGAATAACAGGCTGCGATTTATTTTCCTTATTCTTCAACATAACAACCGCGACAACGGACGAGGCAAGAATTAATACTATAATTACTTTCCACAAATTTCTCATTTGAGCATTTCCTTTAACTGTTCAACTGTCGGTACTTTGCCGGCAGTTTTAACTTCACCGTCAATCACAAGAGCGGGCGTTACCATAACGCCGAATTTCATTATATCACTTATCTGAGTAACTTTCTCAATTTCATATTCTATTGCCATTTCTTTAGCGGCTGTTTCGGTAAGCTCTGCAAGTTTTTTGCACTTCGGACAGCCTGTACCGAGTATCTGAATCTTTTTCATTTCAATCTCCAAATAATTTATCTTAGTGGTGGAATCAGCAAAACAGATGAATCAGAATATCTGGCTGCCGTATGGCTTACACTGCCAAGGAAAAATTCTTTGACATAGCCGCGTCCCTGACTGCCCATCACAACCAGCGATATGTTGTTGCGGTGAGTATAATCAACAATTTCCTGTTTTGGCAGGCCGTAAGGCATCACAATACTGACGTTTTTAACGCCCCGTTTCCCAAGGTCGGTTTTGAGTCGTTCCAATCTACCGATATCAATAGCATTAAACTCGGCAATATCCTTTTCAGTTTTGCCGTCAAGTTTTACCTTATCCTGTACGTGCATTAACGTAATTTGTTTTGCGCCGCAGTCGGCCATTTTCTGAACATAGGTATATGCACGTTCTGAAGTGCTTGAAAAATCGGTCGGGAACAAAATATGCTCCAGCATATCGAATGAACATTCTTTGCAAACTGTTTTACCGCCATCTTCAGCAAATTTTACACGGAATATCAGTACCGGTCTTGTCGCGCTATGTATCACAGCACTGGCTACACCGCCGAGTCTGGTAGCTTTCGACATTGTTTGACCCGCTGAGCCGATAACTATCAGCGAACAGTCTTCTGTATCCGCCTCATTATTTATTGCAAAATACGATGCGACTGGAATCATTCTGCCGAGCACCTCAAAGCCTTTATCCACGAGTACCTTCTTCTGGCTGTTAAATTCAGGCTCTATTGATTTCATCACCTGTGCCGCAAGCATACCGCTATCATCAAGCGGATATTTAAAACAGTACAGCAGAACAGCTTTTTTTGCGCCAAGCTGTTTAAGACTTGCCGACGCACAAACAACGTGATGAGAAGGCAACGACAGATCCGTAGCTACCAATAAATTTGAAAACATAATTGATTCTCCTTAATTATATTTTTCATTGTACAAACATTTTTTCTGTTTTTAAACATATTTTAACGAGCATCAACATTACCGGCACTTCTATCAAAACGCCGACAACCGTCGCAAGAGCGGCACCGCTGGAAAGGCCGAAAAGCATTGTCGCGGTGGCGATAGCAACTTCAAAATGATTCGATGCGCCAATCATAGCCGAAGGCGCGGCATCGGCATACGACAATTTCAACCGTTTTGACAGCCAATAACCGATTGCGAAAATCAGGGTGGTCTGAATAAAAAGCGGAATCGCAATCCAAAGAATCGTAAGAGGATTATTAAGAATCGTCTCGCCTTTAAAGCTGAACAAAAGCACAAGCGTAATCAGCAGCGCGATAATCGTAACAGGCGTTAAAAAATGCAGGAATTTATCGTCGAACCACTGCCGGCCTTTGCGGGCGATTATAAATTTTCTCGAAAGAAAACCCGCAACCAGAGGCAAAGCGACATAAATCGCAATCGAAAGCACAAGAGCCTGCCACGGTACAGGCAATTTGCCTACGCCGAGCAGAAAACCTCCGAGCGGCCCGTAAAGCACAAGCATTGATAATGAATTTATCGCAACCATCACGAGTGTATGGCCGTCGTTGCCTTTCGCAAGATAGCCCCAAACTAAAACCATAGCTGTGCAGGGCGCGATGCCGAGCAAAATACAGCCTGCCAAGTAACTTCGCCACAGGGGCACTTCCAAAACTTTTATGCCTCCCTGCTCTATTACCTTTCCGACGCCGTAAACGGCACCTATAGGCAAATCGAGGCCAAACGGCATTTTTACAATATCGACGGCATCGACGCCGATAAAAGACCGGAATAAAAAACCGAGAAAGAACAAGGCAATCGCGTACATCGTAAACGGCTTTATCGCCCAGTTGACAAACAGCGTCAGGCCGACAGGTTTTATGCTTTTGCCGGCCTTGAGAACCTCGGCAAAATCAATCTTGACCATAATCGGATACATCATAAAGAAAAGACAAACGGCAATCGGAATCGAAACTACCGGCGCGCCATTTGTATAAATCGCCAGACCATCGAGCGTTTTGGCGAAGCCGGGTGCAAGTTTTCCTAATATTATTCCGCCGACGATACAAAGA
The DNA here is from genome assembly GCA_041652575.1 of Phycisphaerae bacterium. Classification (NCBI taxonomy): domain Bacteria; kingdom Pseudomonadati; phylum Planctomycetota; class Phycisphaerae; species Phycisphaerae bacterium. The sequence goes on from JBAZHC010000022.1 coordinate 8,480, forward strand.
ATGACCCATAACGTAAGATATTTCTCAAATACACCGAGATTTCTCGCCTTTTCTTCTGTCATAAAAAATTTCCTTATTTTTTAAAAGCCGTAACATTCACGCTGATAATGTAATCGCTGAGTTTTTTGCCTTTCGGCAGAAAATCCTTAACCTCTCTGTAAAGCGGGTCGCTGCAATCTGCCATTACATCAATATTATACGCCTTTTCCTCTATCTGAATATCAGTCAGACCTGCGTTTTTCGCCATTTCAATAGTTTCATCGACGAGAACAGCACCGGCGACACAGCTTACCAGCGCGGCGGCAGATTTGAGAACCTCTTTCGGCAAAGGCGATTTTAAAGCAAGGTCGGAAATGCAGGCTTTTCCGCCGGATTTTAAAACCCGCGCGATATCATTCCAAACCTGCTGCTTTGCAGGTGAAAGATTTATAACGCAATTGGAAATAACGACATCAATACTCGAATCGGCGACCGGAAGATGTTCTATTTCGCCAAGCCGAAACTCGACATTGTCAAGAGCGGTTTTTTTTGTGAATTTGGAAATGCCCGCCCGCGCTTTACTGAGCATATCGGGCGTCATATCGACACCGATAGCTTTTCCTTCGGGGCCGACTTTTTTGGCGGCGATGAAAACGTCAAAGCCTCCGCCGCTGCCCAAATCGAGAACTACCTGGCCGGGCTTAAGGTTGGCGACAGCAGTGGGATTGCCGCAGGAAAGGCCCATATTCGCGCCATCAGGCAAATTCTCAAGTTCATTGCTTGAATAACCAATTCCCTCGGCCAGTTTGTCCGGTGCCGATGAGCCGCAGCCGCAACCGCAGCCAGATTTGCCTTTCGCAATTTCCGTATATCCTTTACGAACCGTTTCTCTTATTTTTTCATTGGACTCCATTAGAATGCTCCAAAAATCATTCCTGAAATCGTTGCCATCACAACCACAAGCGAAACAAACACAATCGTTTTTTTCGTTCCCATTATACTACGGATAACGAGCATGCTCGGCAGCGACAGCGCCGGGCCTGCAAGTAATAACGCCAGAGCCGGGCCTTTGCCCATGCCGGCCGTCATTAATCCCTGAACTATAGGAACTTCGGTCAGCGTCGCAAAATACATAAACGCCCCGGCTACAGATGCGAATAAATTCGCACGCAGCGAATTTCCGCCGACTGCGGCAGAAACCCATTTTGAAGGAATAATACCTTCGCCGCTGGGTGTGCCGAGCAGGAAACCGGCGACAATAACGCCGCCAAAAAGTAACGGCAAAATCTGTTTGGTAAATGTCCAGGTTGAGTCCGTCCATTGCAATAAATCATCTTTGCTGAACCACAGGATTAGAAAAACAAATAACGCAACAAGACTGACCGCGGTTATAATCCATTTTACGGAGTAAACGGCAGCCCATGCACCGCCGGGAGTAATCGGTTTTGCCCAGTTTGCAAAAACCAGAACAGCGACCATTGAGGCGAAATATAAACCGTTCTGCCAAAGCGGTCTGCTTTTTGTATCTTCCGGCATCATCACCGCGTTATCAGCTTTTTGGATTTCTTCTTTGCGATATATAAAATGCATCAATAGGCCGATTACTATACTAAACAAAATCGCACCGACCGCCCTTGCAACGCCAAGCTCGAAACCAAGAATTCTCGCAGTCAGGATAATCGCGAGAACATTTATCGCAGGGCCGGAATACAGAAACGCACAGGCCGGCCCCAGACCTGCTCCCATTTTATAGATGCCGGCAAACAGCGGCAGAACCGTGCAGGAACAAACGGCTAAGATAGTGCCGGATACAGATGCAACGCCATACGCAATAAATTTATTGGCTTTTGCCCCGAGATATTTCATCACGGAAGCCTGGCTTACAAAAACTGAAATGGCCCCTGCTATGAAAAACGCAGGAACAAGACAAAGCAAGACGTGCTCCCTGGCGTACCATTTAATCAAAATCAAAGACTGCATAATGGCGTTATCGAAACGCACTACGCCGATGGGCAGAAAATAAATGAAAAGGAAAATGCCGATTATTAAAAGTAATTTTTTACTTTCTGTTTTTATACTCATTTCAGATGGCTTTCAGGAGCTTTACATTTTCATTGGCCTGCTGTTTGATGCAGGTTGTTATACATTGAAAGAAATCCATAATACACTTTGCTTTGAGGCGGTATATTACATTCAGCCCGTCTTTACGCGATTCAAGTACGCCGACGTTTACCATCAGCGAAAGATGTTTTGAAACATTAGACCTTTCAGAGCCGGCATATTTTGCGATATCGCAGACGCACTGCTCGCCATCCTTTAAAAAGTCGAGTATCGCTACCCGAACCGGATGAGCCAAAGCCTTTAAAATCTCAGCCTGCCTGTCGTAAACAATTTGTCGTGATTTTTCAGTCATAACGGGCCTTTTATCATATATTACTATGTGACTATATACTCATATAGTAATATATAAGTTCAGTAGATTCAAGTAAATTTTAGCAAAAAGGCCGTAAAAGGTGTCAGGAACCTTTATTTAGGTATTCCTGCGATTTGACCGCAAGTGCTGAGCCTGCAATGAGTAACAGACCGAAAAACCACTGCGGAATATTGAGATGTTCGTTAAAAACGACCCGTGAAACCAGCAGAACCAAAAACGGCTGAGCGAGAACAACCAGCGGCGGGATAGTCGAGCCTATCCGTTTTATGGCGGCATAAAATGTAACGTGCGACGCGGCGATGCTCGTAAGTGCGCTCAAAATCAGGAGCAGCCAGCCCGCAGTTGACATAGAGATACTCTGCGAAGGTTTGCCGAATATAAAAGCCAATCCGCCGAGAGCGACCGCCGTATATACGGACACAACGGCGAAACTTGTCATCGAATCGCTGTCTTTGAGCAGAACTTTTATCGCTATTGTGTATATCGCCCAACTGAACGCAAAGCCCAGCGTCAGGGCGATTCCGGTTACGGATGCCTTTGTCGAAAAATCCTGTTTGAAAACCGTTACGCCGACAATTCCGATTATCACGATGAAAAATGACAGCCAGAAACTTTTGCTTTTTATCAGCGGCCGTTCGTCAGCGAAGAAAATCAGCGATATCGCCGAGGTCCAGAAAATCGAGGACTTCGCCAAAAGCGTGACGAAGGCCGGATTGATATAATAAAACGCCGCTCCCCAGCAGCACTGCATAAATACATTTATCGCGGCGATAATCAGTGCCTTGCGCCAGATTGTTTTGTCGAAGACCGCTTTTTTCTGCGAAAACAATACAAACACCATCAATACCGCCGCCGCGACTACATAACGCAGGAAATTCTGCGTCCAGAAATCTATGAAGGGAGCGATATACTTTATGATTAACGGTCCCGGCACACCGCAAAACAGCGACAGCACGGCAAACACCGTTCCCGCAAAATTAAACTTTGTGTTTGTTTTTCCCATATGTCCCATTTATTTACAATTAATTTCTTTGTCTTTTAAATCAATCCCAAATTTATCATACATTTCATCGAATCCCTCAGAAAAAAATCCCAAATTTTTGATTTGCTTAATAGCAAAAATTTTATTCTCTAAATAAGTATCCCAGTCTCCGGTCAAAAAATATCCCTTTTCCTGCTTTGAACGATATATGTCTATGAGAAATTCTTTGGTATTTTCTATGTATAGGACAAGTTTCTCAAGGCCATCTACAGAGAGAATTATTGGTTTGCTAGTTTTTTCATCAACATCTTTAATCAAGGGGCACATTTCATTTAATAGCCAGTCACTATTAAATCCTAACATTTCACCAAAAGTCACAACAATTTTCAAAAAAGGCTTATTTGCGTCTACACTGGGCAGACATAACTTGCCAGTCTTAATATTATTCAATGTATTATCAATTTGGCGTATTCCATCTTTAACTTTCGTGAACGCATTGCTTTTCAATATAGCATTTTCTGTCAGAGTTCTAACCTTAAAGTCAATTGCCTTACATTCAATTAAGATATTTTCTGATTGTGTTACTAACAAAAAATCACAACTTTTTTCACCTGCAGACAGTTTTTCTAATTCTTCATTAGAATACAACCTAATTATGTCACTTAAGCAATTTAATGTTTTTTTGGTATACTCTTGAAAAGATTTTCCTAAACAATACCCATAGGAATCTATATTTTCAAATAGACCATTTAATCCATGTCCCATATGACGAAATATCAGTTCTGGAATTGGAGCAACCAACAGAGTATTTTCCAATGCAATGATAGGTCTTTCTACAAACGCTGTTCTTGTCAAAAAGTGGAATTCTCTGGGAATATCTTTTCTGACTTCAAAATATCTTTGCCTGATCTCTGTGACAGTGTAGCAACTTAGATTTAAATATGTTTGGATGTCGCTTTCGTTAATATTAATACCTGGAGAAATTTTAAACTTTTGGGGAATTATACAGGTTTTCAAAAACATCGCGTACATGGAGAATGAACACAAAAACCATTTTTCTACTGAAATTCCATGAATCTTTTCAAAATCATCGTGTAGTTTACTCAGAAAGTTATTGTTATAAAATAACTTCCAATATCTTGATAAATATGTGCGGGAACAACCTGTTTTCTGCACTTCAAGCTGTATTCTACTTATAAATTGAAAAAATATTTCCAATTTATTGTGAATCGACCATAAATAAAAATCATTCTTATCCTCAGATTTCATTAGCAGGTTAATTATATCTGCAAATTTTTTGAGTGTAATTTCTTCATCATACCCGCGTTTATGGTAAGCACAATTTGCTTCTATTGCTTGTAAAATTGTGTGAGGTCCAATCACCCATTTTCTTGAGGGGTCATAAAAAAAATTAAGAATATAAGGGATGAATTTCTCTGGCTTTATACGTTTCGCTTTTTTCTCAATTTCATCTCGAATTCGCCTCATTTTGAATCGAGTGATCTCGCGCACCTGTTGTTCAGGCATGTCATTAATTCGAGTATCGAATTCCTCATCCATAATTTATTTTATTTTTTCTAATCTGTTTAATCAGTGTAATCAGCGATTAAATAATTTTGTATTCTTCTTTATTGATTGTTATCGTTTTTCCAAACTCTTTTGAACTTCCAAATTCAAATTTTTGTCCTGCATCGACAACAATTTTATCTTTATCAATGCTGATTGTAATTTCCTTGTCAGGTTCTCTTTTATGAATGATATTTGCAAGGGTAATCGCCTTTTCGATACCATCGCCCCTTTTGTAATTGGCGACTTCATCGGGCTGGGCAAGGCGTTTGCCATCATATATCGACTCATTCGGCATATCCTTGAGCCATTGGAAGCAATCTTCGATTGATTTATCTTTTGTCATTTCGATTGAAACGGGGCTTCGCTCGATTGCGGACTTAATAAACGGCTGCCAGTCGCAGGTTTCCATATCGCGGCAGGCGTAAAAGGCAAGGTCGGCGATAATATTTTTTCCTCTTATGCTTTGCAGATAATCTATTACCTGGGCCCTGGACATATCGGGCGAGATTTTTATCGGCTCGGCAGGGATAAAATTCTTGTCATTGTGAGGCAATTTCGGCTCAAGATGAAGAAAATCATAAAGCTCGGCCACGAATTTATCCGCATCGGGAATATATTCCGACATTACTTTGGCTAATTGTTCCCTGCCTGCTTCGGTGTTTATATCGGGTTTTTTCTTCCCGAGATATTCCTTAAGCTGGTCGCATCGAATTCTTTTGGGGTACTCGGAATTGGAAAAATCCTCTTCGTGCACCTCTTCGAGCAGTTTTTCGTGGGTCGAATCGCATATCCTGAAATTGCTGTCGTGCTCGTAATGAAAAAGCGTTTCCGCCCTGATGAATTGCGGCCTTCCATGGCAGTTTCTGCAGAACTGGAAATGTTTCTGGTATGCCCGATTGGTGCGGAGAAAGCCTGTCATGCTTATCGGCTCAAGAGGGCAGTGAAGATAATCGTTCAGTTTGCCGACAAATTTTTCATACGAGTTTTTATCGATTGTGGCGTCTTTGTAAAGGCAGTGGACAATGCCGCTCGTATGGGCGACGATGGTAATTTGTTCATTTCGCAGGGCCCGCTGGGCCTTATCGGATGTCTCGGTTCCGTTAAACCACATCGCTTTTGTGACCAGTCTCCTGTTATTGGTAATAACGCCGTCGTTTATATCGATAAAATTCTGCGAGTGCAGAGGCGTCAGGACCATATAAATATCTTCGAGCGGAATTCCGCAGACGATAAACGCCGCGGCGGCGTAAAGGGTTGACAGTGAGACACATTCTCCCGCCCCGCTTTTGTAGGCCTCTTTGAATTTAAAGGCGTTCATCGCCTCGACTGTTTCGGTTTTCCAGTACGGGATAATGTCGCCGTTATATTTATCCAGGCCGAAGTGTTTTCTAATATCGACGTCATAGTAATACGAATCGCCCTCGTAGCCGAACAGTGCATTGCTTTTGGATATTTCCGCAGGCGGAAGGAATTTTTCGAATCTTTTCATCTCGGCATTTTTATCCGTCAGTCCCCAGGTTTGTAAATCAAGATTAAACTCGAACCGGTCCATAATAAACTGGCGGAGGCGCATTAATTTTTTGTACGGGTCTTTGCCATGGAGTTTTTTGAAACTATCTTCATCCCGCCATTTCCAGATAGCCGGGCTCATTATATTGGCCAATAGAAGCGAATACATAAGCTCGGGAAATACGAATATTTCCATATCTGAAAGGGTAAACGCCGACGAATATTTTTCGATATTATCCATTCCGGTCTCTCTGAAAAACTGAAAAAAAGGTGAATTAATATTAGGCTTACCGGCGTGAAAATGCAATTATTTTACTTAACGTCTGATAATATGTTTGTTTTTTTGGAAATGCGCAAAAAATTGGCCCCGACCTAAGACCGAACAGTGATCTTGGCCGGGGCCCAACATTGGGTGATGCTTCATTCCTTAGCAGAATATTTTCCTATGGTCAAGTACCATCTACCTTCGCAGGGTTGTAACCGCGTTTTCACTGCCGGTCGACAACCCCAACTCCTTGGGAGGAGAAAATGATTTTCAAGCCTTATATAACTCACGGCTAAGCCGTGCTTGCTTTCGAAAGGGCCGTAACCATCTATCACTGTCCGGTCACAACCCTTCGTGGGAGGAGGAGAAAACTCTTCGTGAGCTTTTCCGCCTTATGCGGATTTATAATTATCACGGTCCCATACCGTGTTTGCTCTCGAGGGGGCAGCAACCGACATTTATCACTGTCCGATCACATGCCCACTCATTTGGGAGGAGGAGAAAACTTCCTGAGCCCTATACGATCACAGTCAAGCTGTGTTTGCTCTCTGGGGGGCTGTAACCATCTATCACTGTCCGATCACAACCCACCTTGGAGGAGGAGAAGAAGTTATTGTTTCTTTTCTCTGCACTCCCTCCCTATAAACCAGTGCGTTGCCGGTCGACACATCGGGTCCATTTACTGTTCGGTCTTTGGCCCGTGTCAGACGTGACGGTGGTCTAAGCCGTCTGCAACTGCACAGAGTTTCTGGATTTCTTCAGTATCACCAAGTCCGAGAACGCCGCCAACGGTCTGAATCAGCACATCATCTGTAACGTCACTGCTCAACACCGCCGCTACTCCGATACTCCTGGCCGCTATTTCCTGCTCTACATCGTTTGCATTAACGATGGCGATAACAGGCAAATAAGGTTTTGCCAATCGCAGATTTTTCAGGAATCGTCCATCGGGACAATCCGGCAGTTCCCACTGACTTATGACACTGTCAACACTTTCATTTTTCAAAGAACGTCCGGCTTCGACGCCGGTCTCTATATAAGAAACTCGAATTGGCAGCCTTTTTAAGGCTTTACTTCTTCCTTCGAGTCCTACGAGCCCTACTACTAATACATTCGCTCTTACAAGGACGAGCATCTGTTTTCCTTTTCTAAAGAAGACTTAACTTCTGCTCGACCTCAACGACTTCTGGTTTACATACATCGCAACAGCCGTGCCAGAAGATATTTTATCTGAAAGAATTTTTTAAATCATTTAAGCGTAAGGAGTTACGAAGTGAATAATTTTTCGCCCCAAAATTATATTTTTTAGGCAGCCGACCAAAACGGCCGCTACCTGATTTCCATTTTTCGCAGGAATGCTTACTCATTAAGCACTTAAAAAAAGCGACCATTTTGGCGCACCCTGTCCAAAATGGTCGTTTGGATTTAAAAAAAATTTAAACCGGTGCTTCGGTCAGGAATTTTTTAGGAAACAGCGTTATCAGAGCCATCTCGCAGACGTCTGATAGCGACTTCGAAAATTTTTCCTCTTCGTAATCGTCTCACGATAAATTCCATCGAATCCTGTCTGTAAATTTCTCCCGGCTTGGGTTTATGTCCGAGTTGACGCGACAGCCAAGCTGAAAGCGTTTCCTGCGAATCAGGCATTGGCAGATTAATATGTCCCGACAAATTCGCCATACGCATTCCGCCGCCGACCATCCACGTTCCGCCGTCAAGAGAATGAAACATCTGCGGCAGACGGTCGAATTCATCTTCGAGTTCACCGACAAGTTCTTCCACCAAATCTTCAAGTGCAACCATACCAAGTGTTTTGCCGTTTTTGTCCTGCACGATAGCTATGTGAATGTGCTGGTCGACAAACATTTTCATCAGGTCAGCAGCGGAATATTCCGGAAGAACGAAACATACAGGCCGAATAATACCCCTCAAACTCAAATTGCCCGGATTAGTACTCATAAAATAAATCATTTCCTTGAAGTTCACATAACCGATAACATTGTTGAAATCATCACCTTCACGAACAGGATAACGGGTGTGACAGTCGAGATGAGCTGCAATAACCGCCTGTGATATAGTCTGGGAAGTAGAGATAAACGATATATCTTCAATAGGAATCATAACCTGCTGCACCGTTAAAGAAGCCAGCCGGCACGCACCTTTTATAATCCGTTCCTGATGAAAATCTATCTGATTCGATAGCCTGCTCAAACCAGCCATGGCAATAATTTCATCGGCAGTCGCTATGGATTTTGTGGAACGGCCACTGCCCTCGAAGAAACTGTTAATCCAGTGAATCGTCTTTATCAAAGGAGTAAAAGCGTTGATACTTATATTCAACGGCAACGCGATAAAGCCGGCCAGTTTGCGATTAAGTCTGACGCCTATTGTTTTTGGAAGAATCTCAGTGAACTGAAGCATAAGGAAAGTAAAAACCAGAGAAAACAGCCAAATCCATTTATTGCCGAATAACCTGTTGAACTGGGAACCGGCAACAGAGGCGCCTATTGTATGAGCGGCCGTGTTCATAACCAGAATTACAGTTAGCGGACGCTCAATATTCGTCTTGAAGCCGTGCCAGATTTTACCGATATCCGGATGTTTGGAAGAAATGGCAGCTATCTGAGCGGGAGTCAAACTCAGGACTACCGCTTCCAACAGTGAACACAGAAACGAAACACCTAACGCAATAAATATGCTTACAATAAAAAGTGCCATAATCGCCTTCCTTGTTTTATAATATAATTTGCTTTGTAAAGGTCTTTAATTCGACCAATGATAATAAGAACAGAAATAATTTTCTGTTTTTCATTTCCCCTTTTTCAGGCTGTTATCTGAAATTTTAAAATCAGACGGCGGAATCCTTGTCGATTACCTTTTGCCTTTGCAGCTTTCTGAAATCCGCCAGTTTGGCCGCGATTTTTTCATCTGCCAGCGCAAGAATCTGGACTGCGAAAACAGCGGCGTTTATCGCCCCTGCCTTACCAATCGCCATAGACGCTACCGGCACTCCCGGCGGCATCTGAACAGTACTTAATAACGCATCGATTCCCGCAGGCGACTGGTCGGCTGCCAATGGAACGCCGATAATCGGCAAAGCCGTCCTGGCGGCAATGGCCCCTGCAAGGTGAGCGGCCATACCTGCGGCGGCGATAATTACCTTTATGCCGTTCTTGGCGGCGCCTTCAGCAAACTCGACGGCAATATCCGGCGTCCTGTGAGCTGAGATAATCCGAACAACAGGCTCAACGCCAAAATCCTTCAATTTATCGATACATGCCTTCATAATAGGCATATCCGAATCTGAGCCTATCACAACCGCTACGATTTTGTTTTTTTCTGCCATCGTATTTTCCCAAAATTAAGGTTTAAATTGTCCGCTGAATAGTGATATAATACCTTATCGTAAATGATTTTGCAAGCCCGTTGCGACACGGTCGCACCGAGGTAAATAAGGAGAAATTTTTATGGCAGCACGCAAACCAATCGTGGCCGGCCAGTTCTACCCCGGCACGGAGAAACAATGCCGGTCAGAAATCGCCGATTGCATCACCGACCGTCCAGTAACGGCCAAATTACCCGAAAAAATCGTTGCCGGCATCGTACCCCACGCAGGCTGGACATTCAGCGGCGACCTTACAGGAATGGTCTTCAAAGCAATCGAAAAGGCAAACAAAACCGTCGATACCTTCGTCATATTCGGAGCGACACACAGCCATTTCGGCTCGGCCGCGGCCGTCTATGATAAGGGAAGCTGGGCCACGCCGCTGGGCGAGATAAAAATCGATGAAGAACTGGCCGCGGCAATAATCAAAAAAAGCCGAGTCGCTAAATCGAACCCCGACGCCCATAAATACGAACGCAACAGTATCGAAGTGCAAATCCCATTCATTCAGTACCTTTTCAAAGATGCGAAAATCGTACCAATCCTGACGCCGCCGGCAGATTCGGCCATCGCGGTTGGAAACGATGCGGCTGAATGTATAAAATCGGCGCCGGATAAAAAAATAGTCTGCATCGGCTCAACCGACCTGACACATTACGGGCCGGGATATGGTTTTAATCCGCAGGGTATCGGAGAGTCTGGAATTAAATGGGCAAAAAATGTCAATGACAAGGCGTTTATAAATCTGGCTATCGAAATGAAGGCTCAGCAGATATTAACCGAAGCGATGGAGAAGCAGAACGCCTGCGGGCCCGGCGCGGCCGCGGCGGCAATTACCGCAGCTAAGGCATTAGGCAAAACGAAAGGCATTTTACTTGCCCATACTCACAGTAACGAGGTTATGGAGAGAAAATTTAACCAGCCCGGCAAGGAAAGCGTCGGCTACGCGGCGATTGTGTATTGAAATAAAAATTATGAGTTTGCTGTTTCTTACCGAACCATAAACATCCACTTTTTATTGGTTCCCTACTGCCCAATTTTCAAGATATAATTCTTTGCCTATTACATCTAAAAGTGGTCGTAAAGATTTAGTATCGTTTGTAACCAGAGTAAAATTTCTTGTTATAGCTTGAGAAACAATCCAAAGATCGTTTTCCTGAATTTGAAGCTGAAGCGAAGTAATAGGATCTATGAGTTGTTCAGGCCTACGTCCCGCAACCTTTTTATCTCCTCCGAACTTCTCAAATAGCATTGCTCGTATTCGTCCGTACTGTAATGTAACATGTTTGTCAATTTTATACTCTATAGGAGCAACATCATTAACAAACTGTCTGAATTGCGTTTCTAAGGAACCGTCTTTCTTTTTCTGCACGCGGTAGCCGAATTCTATTTCCCCCCACGTTACTGAAGAAATCCAAATTTTAAATGACTCTTTGCTATTTTTACATTGTTGTTTGAGTTCAGCAACACGCTTTAGTACGTTGCTATGCCACGGTTCTTGATCAGGATTAAACCAATATCCCCAGATATTTGTATCAACAAGAAAATCACGCATCTTTTGCCTTCTCCTCGAAAGCCTCTGTTGCTGCACACAAAACCTTATTTATCTCCGGTGACTGATGTTTTCTAACCCATTCATCTGCGAAGGTAATTGTTGACCGCTGATATTCCTCGGACAAGTATTCATGCAGGGGCACAGCAGATTCAAAACCCTCTGGATAATAACCTTTAAAATCAAAATCCACGCCTTTTCTTGGTTTACTCTGGAACAAATTCAGAATCCGTTTCTCCATCTTTGGTGGTAAATCATATAATCGCAACACTTCTGCATCAATTAACAAAAATAATTGCTTTGCCTTATCTAAAATATCACTTGTAAATCCTGAATCCAATTTTGTCATTAATCCGAAATATTTTTCAACTAATTCATTAAGCCTTTCTATGTCCGACTCTGAACACGATGGGATTGGTATTTTTGATGCAATTCCTTTTGCAATATCTCTGTCAGTCGTATGTGTAAATATAAACGCATTTGCTAATGGCCCATTTAATATCGCCCATAGTGCGTTAAGTGACCAATTAGTATTTTTTAGTCGAAAAATTAAGAACCGACCATTAATAGGATATCCTTTGGAATCGATAAGAATTTTTAATCTCCAAGGTCCCTCACTGACCGGCGCATAGTTTATTAATATTTGCGCTTTACCTGTTTCAGTCCCCCACAAAGGGCGTCGGATAACATTTTTTGAGAGATTCATCCAATATTTATCGGGCAACCCATGCAGTTTAATATCATCATTAAACAATGCATATCCTCTAACAGCCCCTGTAAATTTTTTCTTATCGTATGTTTTTGCACCTTTCGGAAGGTCTTCTTCGCCTTTGTAGATCAAACCCTGCCCACCATCGGCAATCGATCCTAACTTTGGATAGTGATTTATGCAGTAATCCCATATCTCGCCTAACTCAATCACTTTTAATGTATATGTAGGATTTTTCATGAATTGAGTTTGGGGAATAATCTGATCTTGAGCTTCATACTTTTCGCAAAATTGTTTTAATCGATCTTTAAAAACACGTCTGTAAAGAATATCGTTCTTATTAATACTAACTGTTTTTGTAGTGAGGTACAACTTTCGCCCACATATTACAACAGCTTCGTGATTTGCATAGCTGAAAACACCTTTTGGTAAATTACATATCTGCTGAATTTCAAAGTCATTTACTATCATTTTCCGTAGGTTAGTTATATTTTGCTTATCCAAAAATCCTCTTGGAAGAATAATTCCAAAAACCGAACCTTCTTGCATATAAGGCAGGGTTCGCCATAACATTTCCGCTGCTTTGTTAAAAGAATTAAGTTTTTGGTCTGCTTTTCTGCAAGTAAGCTGTTCCTCCGGCGTAAAATCCTCAAAAGGCGGATTGCATAATAAGATCATCGCCTTTTCAGCTTTCTTCCTTAGTATGTCGCTCTTAAAAATGTCACTTTGTACAATATCCCATCCATTCGGATTAGGTACATCTGCCATAGTTAAGGATAATCGTGCAATCTCCAGTGCAAAAGAATCAGTCTCTACCCCAATCAATTGCTTTTTTGCATAATCGTGGAATGCTTTCTCGTCACCCTTAAAAAGTTCCCGCAGCAGTCGCATCGCTCCGGTAAGAAATGGTGCATGACCGCATGTAGGCTCGAGCACGACTCGTTTTTCTTGTGGAATCTGCTCAATCCACGGCCAGAGTTGCCATACAATATAATCAACCAGATATGAGGGTGTCGCATGAATACCAAGAGCCGATCTTAGCTTCTTATCAACAAGTACATTTTCATACATATACGCAAAAGCTTCGGTCGTCAGATTATTCAAGTCGGCAAATTGTTTGATTTGCTCTGCAGCTTCTTCAAGAGATTGAGCTTGTTGTTTAGTTCGAACATTTACAGGCTCTTGAGCTCGGTAATGATTTTCGACTGCCTTAAGCACACTTTCTACGTCACCCAGGTTTAACCCTAAAAATCCTCTCACTCTCTTATCCTTGAGAATCTTAGCACAAAGAAGCCAAAACGCCGCTCTGAATATCCATCGTTGATTTTGGGGCTGTTCCAATTGTTTATCTCCAAAACCATTACGAAGTTGACCGATGACTCTTTTCATCAATCCACCAAGACGCTCTCCCATTTCGTGCTCCAACAAAGGCATCAATCCAATGTCAACAAAGCTCAGTTGTTGACTTATATCGACACGCCCAAGATTTTTGGCACGCCAAATTCTGTCAGGTAAAAAGTCTTTTTTGTGCGAAGAAAAAAAAGAATTAATATTATTTTTTGAAATCGTTTCTTTAAGTTTTGCCCCACTTGTTCCAATATTCCACCATTGAAGCATTCCATTGCAACAGACAAATATAACAGGTGCTCCAAATCCACGGTATTGGTTCACATATTTTTCAGTTGTTCCAAGCAACTCATTACATTGAACTACAGAAACACATGACGTACGAGAATCATATACAGGTTTGGCAAATCCCGCTAATGCAATAGTTTGTTTGCCGGTGTTATCCTCATAGACATAATCTGGCCGCAACAGGTCATTTGAATACCCGCACCGCTTCAAATTCGTTTGAACCTGCGAAATTAAGCTATTTTGTGCTACCAAAAAAACCTTCCCATTGGCACAAATCTTATATTTATACTCTATTACATATCGGCATAGCTATGCCCAATTCCTTGATTTTCTTCTTCCAGCACGTTTTAAATTCCAATCTGGGGGCACATACTTACTTCCATTATAATGAAGTAGTATATCGTTAAAGTGGAAAGAAAAGCAAGTTTTTTCACAGTCAAATAACTCAGTGAAATCCGTGATTAAATACTATGGGAAATTTAATGCCGCGTATTCGCCGGGCTTTGATTACCACCTCATTTACATTCGGGGCTCTGTTAACCGAAATTCAAAGCTGCGAACTCACCACGATACAATATAGCGGCTTTGTCGTACGCACGGGCGGCTTCTATCTCATCGTCGAAATAGCCGAGGTGAATTTTTTTGCCGTTATGGGTGATAATAGCGCGAAATTTTTTGTGATACTCACACCACTTGACGCCTATATATGCCGAGGTGCTGTTATTTTTTTTACTTATTTTCCGGTTATGGCAGTTCTGGGCGGGAGTTGCAAATCTTAAGTTCGCCTTTCGGTTGTCCAGGCCGTTACGGTTCTTATGGTCAACAAAAAGGCCGGGAGGAGGAGACATAATATGACGATGCATAGGCCTACCTTTACTTTTGCCGTGGGAATATATTACACGATGGGCATAAAAAGTATTGCCGCCACTTTTGGCGTGCCATTTGTATCGATTAAGCTCGTCAAAATCTTCAGGGTCAACAATAGCGTACTTACCCTGCGTGAGAAGGATTCTTCTGAACGTATAGCCATAGCGGATTTTTCTGTATAGAAGAGCAAGACAAACAGAAAACCATTCTTTAAGCACAGGAACTTTGATATGAGGGTCAAGATAAATTGGAATGTCTCCTACTGAAATGAAAATTTAATATAAACTCGAAGCTCGAATTACGAAATTCGAAACAAATCCAAAACACAAATTTTCAAAGGCTTAAAACCGTTTTGAACTTTCGGTAATTGAATTTTTGAATTTGTTTAGTGCTTAGGATTTAGAATTTCGGATTTCCATAGTTAGGCATCCGATTTTGTTAGTTTTAAGCCTAACTATTGGTGTATTATACCATATATTTAACAAAAATCAAGCAAAAAATGCGATTTTTATCAAAAAAAGTGTGTTTTTGTGTTATTCGACTCTGATTGATTTAATTAGAACGGTTTCGGCAGGTACATCGCCGGGACGGGTCTGCACAGCCGCTATCGCATCGACAACATCCATACCTTCGACAACTTTGCCGAAGACGGCATAGCCTTCGTCACGAACGCCGTAATTGAGGAATTCATTATCGCCGTGGTTGATGAAGAATTGCGATGTTGCGCTGTCGGGGTCCGGTGTGCGGGCCATAGCGATTGTGCCGCGGTCGTTTTTCAGGCCATTTTTCGCTTCGTTGACAATCGACGGCTTGACAGATTTTTGGCGCAAATCCGCAGTCATTCCGCCGCCCTGAACCATAAAGCCCTTTATAACACGATGAAAAATCGTGCCGTCATAAAATTTATCCTCGACATACGACAGGAAATTTTTGCAGGTAACCGGAGCTTTTTGCTCGTTAAGCTCGACTATAATATCGCCTTTGCTTGTCTCGATTCTAACCTTTGTTACGGCCTTGTCTTGTGTAGTCATTATTTTTTCATCCTTTTGAACTGGTTTTGTGCTTTTAGCGGTTTGCTTGTCACAGCCTGACTGTAAAGAAATCGCAGCCAGAACTGATACGATAACGAAACTGTACAATATCTTTTTTGCCATATTTGCTTTACTCCCTGATTTTAAGTAGGTTATAACAGTTTTTTTGTATTCTGCAACCTTTTTTGACTTTGCGAAAGCAGGCGGCAATGATATACTCCCTAACTAAATTCTAATCAAATATTAACGATTCAATCACAGGGCGGCTATGGACAGTAATACAATAATGCTGATGGTTTTCGGCATCATCGGCGGACTGGGCATATTTCTGCTCGGAATGAAAAATGTTTCCGAGGGTATGCAGGCGGTCGCAGGCGATAAGCTGCGCAAACTTATAAACGCTGTTACAAATAACCGTCTTTTGGCCTGCGGAATAGGCGTGCTGGTCACCTCTGTTATTCAATCGAGTTCGGTTACCACTGTAATCGTCGTAGGCCTTGTAAATGCCGGCCTGATGAACCTTACACAGGCGATAGGTGTTATTTTCGGGGCAAATATCGGCACAACGATAACAGCGTGGATTTTGGTTATAAAAATAAGCGAATACGGTCTGCCTCTTCTGGGCGTTTCTGCAATGTTTTATCTTTTTACTAAAAAAGATAAAATTCGTTATACGGCGATGGCGCTTATGGGGCTTGGAATGGTATTTTTCGGTCTGGAGTTGATGAAGAATGGTTTCGCCCCGCTGAAAGGAATGCCGGAATTTCAGGAGTGGTTCTCGCGTTTTTCGCCGACCTCTTATATCGGCGTAATAAAATGCGTTCTCGCAGGAACCATTGTAACCGGCATAGTTCAGTCGTCATCGGCCACAATCGGTATCACTATGAGTTTGGCCTTCAATGGCGTGATCGATTATCCCACAGCGGCGGCGCTGGTGATGGGACAAAACATAGGAACGACCGTAACGGCACTGCTGGCCTCGCTTGGAGCATCGACGAACGCCAGAAGGGCAGCGTGGGCCCATACGCTATTTAACGTCATAGGCGTATTGCTGATTATTCCTGTATTTTTCCCCTACATAAAAGCTGTCCAGGCGTTTATACAATGGCACAGCGGAGTGGCAGCATCTACGCTGGTTGTAACCGACGGCATAACTGCATATCCCCATATGATGGAAGCAATAGCTATCACCCACACGGTTTTTAATGTGCTCAATACCCTTATATTCCTGCCGTTCCTTCGGCCGCTGGTCAATCTGCTCTGCCGGCTCGTGCCGGAAAAAGCTGTGCCGGAAAAACCAAGACTTACGGCGCTGGATGTCAGGATGTTCGACGCACCTGCACTTGCTATAGAACAATCCAGAAGAGAAATCCTAAGAATGGGTTCGGCAGTAATGGAAATGATGAAAACGCTGAAAGAAGTCATCTTATCGCCGGACGAACAAAAGGAAAAAGCGGAACAAATATTCGAAAAAGAAGGTGAACTGGATTTAATGCAGAAAGAAATCATCGAGTTCATCAGCAATATAATGTCCGGCAATATTCCGCATGAAGTAGCCGAGGAAAGCCGCAGACAGTTGAGAATGGCCGATGAATTAGAATCCGTAAGCGATTATATAGCCAATATTCTGAAGCTGAATATTAAACTCCGCCAATCAGAGCAGAAAATAACCCCTGAGGGTCTGGCGGCTATAATGGACCTGCACGATAATGTAGCTGAATATATTCAACTTGTAAATGAAGCGACTGAAAACGACGATACAAATATACTCCCGACGGCAGAGAGCAAAGGCAAATCCATAACGGAACTTATGAAAAGATACCGAACAGAACATCTGTCCCGAGTCAGCAGCGGCAAGGCTACTCCGCTGAAAAGTCTTATCTATACGGATATGCTCAATTCATACAGACGAATAAAAGACCATAGTCTGAATGTCGCGGAAGTGCTGGCAGGCGAGAAGTAATTCAGCTTTTTATAACACCTTTTTTTAGAATTATGTTCGCATAAAGAGCAGATTCACTGGTAGCGACAACGGCAAAGGCCTGTTTTGCCCGTTCGTAAAATTCGAACCGCTCGACAAATTCAAAATCGTCGAACTTTTCACCGCTGGATTCGATAATTTTTTTATACTCTTTCCAGATAACCGGTTTGGTTTTGTCGCCGGGAACAACTTCCATAAGAGCGACAGGCTTTTCAACATAAATATCAAGCGGGAAAAGCTTCAAAACGGCTTTTAAAACTTCAGGTACGCCGTGGCCGTCACAACGAATGAGTTTTTTTGCCATAGAAGCGGCAGGGAAATTGCCATCGGCAATGACAATCTCGTCGGCGTGACCCATTTCAGACAAACAGGCCAAAAGCTGGGGCGAAATAATCGCCGGTATTCCTTTAAGCATAAAACTTGTCTCCATAAAAATAATATCATATAATACCAAAAAGGCAGAAAAAATGATAACAATAATCGATTACAAAGCGGGAAATCTGACAAGCGTTAAACTTGCTTTCGAGAGTATAGGCCGGGAGGTTACAATCACCGACAGGCCGGAGGAAATTATCCGCGCAGAAAAAATAGTCTTTCCGGGAGTCGGGGCGGCCAAGGCCGCGATGGACAACCTGAAAGAACTGAACTTAGTCGAACCTATCAGAAAGGTAATTGCTGACGGCGTTCCATTTTTGGGGATATGTATCGGAATGCAGGTTTTGTTCGAATCAAGCGAAGAAGACGGCGGGACAGAATGTCTCGGCATTTTGCCGGGAAGCGTAAAAAAGTTCAAATCGGCTGATAAACTCTGCAAAATTCCGCAGATTGGCTGGAACACCGTAAAAATCGTCAGAGGACACCAGATTTTTGACGGGATTGAGGACCTGAGCGAATTTTACTTCGTACACAGTTTCTATCCGGCGTGCAGCGATAAAAATCACATAATCGGTCAGACCGAATACGCTGACGCAACTTTCGCCAGCGCGGCGGGAAAGGGAAATTTTGCCGCGGTACAGTTTCACCCTGAAAGGTCAGGGCGAATCGGTCTGAGACTGCTTGAAAACTTCGGCAGATGGGACGGAAAATAGCCACAGAGCTCACAGAGAACACAGAGAATTAAATAACAAATGTTGACAAAAAGAATAATACCGTGTCTGGATGTAAGAAACCGCAAGGTAACCAAAGGCGTAAAGTTTCAGAACAATATCGACCTGGGCGACCCTGTTGAGATGGCGGTAGCGTACAGCGACGGCGGATGCGATGAGCTGGTTTTCTACGATATAACGGCTTCTGCGGAAGAAAGACCGATTGACATCGGTATGGTGCGCGAGGTCGCAGAGGCGGTGCATATACCATTCGCGGTTGGAGGCGGAATAAAAAATCTCGAAGATATGAGGCAGGTGCTTTTGGCCGGGGCCGAAAAGGTCAGCGTAAATTCTCTGGCGGTGCGCAAGCCGAATATCATCTCCGAAGGCGCAAAACAATTCGGCGCTCAATGTATCGTGCTCGGGATGGACCCTGTAAAAGTCGAAAAAAGCAATAAGTTTCCAAGCGGATATGAAATCACAATACAGGGATTCAGAACCAGAACAGGACTTGACGCTTTGGAGTGGGCGAAAAAGGCCGAAGGCCTCGGCGCGGGCGAAATCGTCATCAACAGCGTCGATGCCGACGGGACACAGGAAGGTTTTGAAATAGACCTTACCAAATTAATCGCGGAAAATGTCGGTGTACCGGTAGTAGCGAGCGGAGGAGGCGGAACAAGCCGGCACCTGATTGACGTATTTACCAAAGGCAAGGCAGACGCGGCGATTATAGCGAGTATGATTCATACGGGAAAGTTCACAATTAAACAAATAAAGGACGAACTCATCGCCGCCGGAGTTTCTATAAGACGAAAATGGTAAATTAGGGTATAGGGTATAGGGTATAGACGGGAACAAATCCGATTTTTTACCCGTCGTCCAGAAGCAGTTATTCAATCTACCTTCAAAATTTATTTAGCCGCCCTGCTGTTTCATCATCTGCACGATAGCTGCCCCGAAGCGCCTCGATTCATTCTGGCCGCCCGATGTACCGGGACTGTCGGCTGTAATTAAATTGCCGTCAATTTGAAGACCTTTCCTTTGCCACTTCGCCCCGGCATTAATCAGATTCAGCCGCTGCGACGGGAAACTTGCAATATTTTTGTCCCTTACGATACCGGCACTGGCAAATATTCCCGGAGCAGTACCGATGGCAGCGAGAATTTTTTTATTTTCATTTGCCGTCCGCACGAGTTTTAATATGGCATTGTTGGCAAAATATTCTTTCACGCCCTGGCCGCCGATGAAAATAAAAGCATCATAATCATCAATTTTTATATCCCCGACAAGCATTGCTGATTTTATAACATTTTTTTCAATGCCCTTTATATCACCCTTTATCGAACTTGCGATATCCACCCCAATGCCCGCTATCTGGAGAGCTTCCTGTGTGCCAAAAAATTCCTTATCCTCGAAATACTGACTGGGCACAATAATAACAGCCCTCCTGGGACGAACAGGAGCAGTCTGGCGAACAATCGGTGCGTATCCCTGTGACAAAACAGGCTCAAGAAATGTCTTTTGGGCCGGGCTGCCGACACAAATCATATATACAGGCTCAAGGTCTTCAGTAAGCCTGCAGACTCTTGCGACGGTCCTGGAATCAAAACTGCCGATTGGCATAGAACCAAGACCAAGCGAAACGGCCTGAAGCTGGAGATTCTGCGCGATTCGGCCGGCCTCAAGACAGATAAATCTTTCGCCTCTGCCGCGTAATTCGACTTCAACTTTCCTTGCGGAACCGGAAATTATAAAGATACACGGAGAATTCTTCACCACGGGCAGCCTAAAAACAGCACCAAAAAGCATTGGCCTGATATCGCCGTCAATCTGCTTGATTAAATTGTGGCCGTTCGGGTCGTAAACATACAAACCGTCCGGCAGTACTACATTCAACTGCATCGGATAAATATCCATGGCAGAAGGAGTGGTCCTCAATCCGCCGGCAGAGTCTGTTATACCCTGGCCCGACCAGCATAACTGTCCAATCTGTTCAATCTTAAGCTCCTGAGCGGTAAAATCGCTGATGTTCCTGCGATTTTTAATCACCTGTTCAAGCGAAAATCTGCCGTTTAAATCCTGGTCAGGCAGCCTCATGATTGCTACAGTAGGAGCGGAGTTTACAGGCAGAGCCGGGATGCTCAAAACCAATAACAGAACAAATAATAATATTTTTTTCATTTTAAAACCCTCCGACAATCAGTCTTCATCTTTTTCAAGCGGACCAACCCGGCCAACTTTTTTGTGTTTGTAAATAAGATGCAGATTCCGAAAGTAAATAAGCGTGTTAAGCGAAAAGCCGAGGATGAAAATCGGTTCCGACCTGTGGAAGCTGTAAATAAGCAATATAATGCTGCCTATTATAGACAGATACCAGAATGATATCGGGACGTGCGATTTTTTCTTAAATTCACTTACAAGCCATTGAAGTATAAACCTGCCTGCGAAAGTAAACTGGCCGACAAGACCGAACAATGTCCAGACAGGTTCCTGTGAAAGCTCTCTTGCAAAAGACTCAAACATATACTACTCCTGAAAATTAACTGTTTTATGATAACCAAATATGATATAAAAACAACCTTTAGAAAAATCCTTTATGCGATTAACCAAAGAAAAAAAGTTTTTTACAATCATACTGGTATTTTACTGGCTGAGTATATTTATCGCCACACATATTCCCGTACCCGGCTGGACAAGAAAAATGGGTGTCAGCGACAAAACAATGCACTTTGCCGCATATATGACCCTTACAATTCTTTTATGGCTGGGCAGCAGTTTCGGCGAAAAAGCCCGCTGGCGAGGGCTGAAAAGCCGGCTTTTGCTGGGGATTGTAAGTCTTTACGCGGTTATGGACGAGGCGCTTCAGCATTTTGCAAGGCGCTCGTTCGATTTATCGGATATGGCCTCAAATTTCGGAGGAATTGCCGCTGCATTTTTGCTGGTAACCCTTCTGCAAAGTACCCATGTAACAATGATACTTGTTTCTGTTTCGATGTTATTCCTGCCGGCCCTTGTAAGGTCGCGGCTTATAACACAGAACTCAATATTCGAAGCTTCGGCCTATCTGGCCGGTTTTGCGATTGTAACTATCGCATGGATTAAATACCTGTCACTGGCCTATGAACTCAATTTCAAAAAATTAAAAAATATACCGATATTTTTCGCAGGACCGGCGGGGATTGCCGCGATTGTAAAAATTTACGCGGTGCTTACAAATAAACCCTTCGGCGTAACGGCCTTTTTGAGCGCTTTCGCCTCGATAATATTAATCCTTTTCATCGCCGGAATGATAACACAGAAACAAACCCCCTCTGTAAAATTAAAAGGAACCTCTACTAATCCGAAAAATTGAGATTGCTTCGTCCACCTTAGGTGTCCTCGCAATGATTTTATGAAAGCGTGTGTCTCCTCTTGCGGTTAAAATGCCGCATGAGAAAACCTAATTCAGCGACCACAAGTCGCAGAAAGGAGACACACATGGAAATTATATCAATGGATTCGC
>JBAZHC010000023.1 GCA_041652575.1 Phycisphaerae bacterium
GATGTCTGTTGGTGTATGCGGCTGTACATTCATGGCAAATTTCCTTTTTAGGACAACTATGCCATAAGTTATACGATAGCGCAAGTCTTATTTTCTGGCGCGCGAAAATTTATTGGAATGCGTATAAAATCATATTTGCATAGTATTCAGCATTTTATAAGTAAATGCGAGCGGAGGGAGTCGAACCCACAAGCCCGTTAGGACACAAGGACCTAAACCTTGCGCGTCTGCCAGTTCCGCCACGCTCGCATCGAAAAACCTTAGCCGCAAAGGCACCAGGGCACTAAGAAAATTATATAAAAAATACTTTGTGTCTTCGTGTCTTGGTGGCTATTTCTCTTTCTCTTTTTCCTTCGATATTTCTTCTATCTTCTTTTCCGCCTTTTGCAAAATGCCTCGGCAGTGTTTTATAAGTTCCATTCCCTGTTCGTATTGGGTCAGGCTCTGTTCGAGTGAAATCTGCCCATCTTCGATTTTGCTTACGATATCGGTAAGTTTTTTTATCGCCTGCTCGAACGAGAGATTATTTATATCGTTATTTTCCTTTTTTTCAGCCATAGGAATACCTCTATTCTGCCGCTAAGACGCCGAAACACAAAGTTTTTTATTTATATATTTTTTCTTCGTGTCTTAGTGCCTTTGTGGCTATTTTTCCTTTATTTTACAAATCCCAGTTTCTCCGGCAGCCACATTGTTATCGCCGGCACATAGGTACATACCAAAAGTGTAATTATCATCGCCATAAAAAACGGCAGAATATGCCGCATTATTTTTGTTACTGTCGTATCGGCTATTCCGCAGCCCAGGAAAAGAGCCGTCCCGACCGGCGGCGTACACAAGCCGATATTCAGATTCATAAGCATTATTATACCAAAATGCAGCGGGTGCATACCAAGTTTTTCTATAACAGGCAAAAAAATCGGCGTAAATATCAAAATCGCAGGCGTCATATCCATAAACATTCCGACCACCAGAAGCAGGCCGGTAATTATCAGCAGGATAAGAAATTTATTGCTCGTCAGACCTATCAGGCCGGCGCTGATTTCCTGCGGAACATTTTCAGCCGCCAAAACCCACGACATCGCCATACTCGTTCCTATCAGCAGAAAAACCACCGCTGTGACAACTCCGGACTGGAGCAGAATCTTCGGCAATTCCCTGATTTTGACCTCCCGATATACGAAGACGGCCAGGATTAATGTATAGAGAACGCCGATTGCCGACGCTTCAGTCGGAGTAAACCAGCCAATCAGGATGCCGCCGACCACGATGAATACGAGCATCATCGGCGGAATCGCTTTTAGAAGGCGTATCACACCTTCTTTGAATGGGAACGTTTCTCCTTTGCCGTAGTTGTTCCTGACAGAAATTATTCCGCTTGTAATCATAAGTGCGATACCTGTCAGAATGCCGGGTATGTAGCCCGCCATAAACATCGCGGCTATGGAAACCGAGCCGCCAGTCGCCAGCGAATATACAATCATTGCGTTGCTGGGCGGAATCAGCAGGCCTGTCGTTGCCGCCGTTATAGTTACCGAGGCGTTGAATTCCCGGTTATAGCCCATTTTGTTCATCAGCGGAACCATAAAGCCGCCGACCGCCGATACCGCCGCAGTCGCCGAGCCTGATATCGCCCCGAACAGCATACAGGTCAGAATATTTACAAAAGCCAGACCGCCTCGGAATCTTCCGACCAGAACATTTGCGAAATCGATGAGCCGTCTTGCGATGCCTCCCTGTCCCATCAGCAGGCCTGACAATATAAAGAACGGTATCGCAAGCAGCGTGAAACTGTCGATTCCGGTAGCTATCTTGTGAGCGGTCGCCACGAACGCCGGTATATCGCCCATCGCCAAAAGTGCCAGCACCGTTGAAATGCCCATACAAAAAGCCACAGGCACGTTTAAGACAAGCAGTATGAAAAAGCTTATGACCAGGATTAATATAGCTGAATTCACTTGTAATGTCCTTTCGCCTTTAAATGGTATCAGTACGCGCTGATTGTTTCGCTCGGCGGAACTGTTTTTTGTTCTAAAGGATAGCTATGCCTGTACAATTCGACGATTCTTTCAGTCAGCCCGATAACGGAATAAAGCACAAGGAAAAATCCGCTGATTGGTATCGCAAGATATACGTATCCGATTTTAATGCTCCACGCCGCCGATATCTGTCCCAATTCCAGAGTTCTGACGACAAGGCTTATCCCGCCGATGACCATTACGCATAACGAAAACAGTGCTATGCAGAGGAAAACGAAAATTTCAGTATAAAGCCTTTTTCTTATCGGCAGTTTGCCCACAACGTAATCGATGCCCAGATGCGCGCCGCGGTTCAGCGCCACCGCCGAGCCGAGCATCGCCACCCAGATAAGCATAAATACCGCCAGCTCTTCCGTTCCGGTACTCGGGTTTTTCAATACAAGCCGGGTGAAGACCTGCCACGATACGTCGATTACCAGCGCCGCCATAACAATCATCACTAATATTTCAAGTGAACGGTCCAGTATTTTCTTTATCAATTTAAACACTGTTACTGTACCTCCTGTATTTGTTTTATAAGCTCGCCGATTTCGGTTCCTTCGAATTCGTCCCATACGCTTTTGACGGAATCTCTGAAAGGCTGTTTGTCCGGATGTATAATCTTTACGCCTTGCTGTTCGACGGTTTTGAGGTCGTTTTGTTCGGCCTCGGCCCATATTTTTCGCTGATACTCGACCGATTCATCCACCGCTTCCTGCAAAATCTGCTGAAACTCCGGAGTAAGATTTTTCCAGACCCTTGTGCTGATTACAAGAATATCGGGCAGCATCGTATGTTCGTCCATCGTGTAGTATTTGCAGACCTCGTAATGCCGGCTCGTATAAAACGAAGGCGGATTATTTTCTGCCGCGTCCACAACGCCCTGGTCCAGCGCCGTATAAAGTTCGCCGAACGGAATCGGCGTCGCTGCGCCGCCCATCGCTTGTACCATTTTTATCGACATAATACTGTTCTGCACACGAACCTTCATTCCTTTCAGGTCGGCGGGCGAATTAATTTCCCTTTTGGAATAAAAACTTCTCGCCCCCGCGTCATAGAAGCATAATCCCCGCAGTCCTTTGGCCTGGCCCGCCAAAAGCAGTTCTTTGCCTATCGGGCCTTTGAGCGCCTTCCAGAAATGTTCCGAATCTCTGAACAAATATGGAATCCCGAAAATTTTCATTTTCGATACGAATCCTTCCATCGGTGCGGTGGAGGTTTTTGTTATCGCAAGATACCCCAGTTGAATCGCTTCTATACATTCCTTTTCGGTGCCGAGCTGTTCGTTCGGATAAATTTCGACTTTCATTCGCCCGCCGGATTTCTCCTGTACTTTCTCGGCCATATACACCATCCCTTTATGTACAGGATGAGTTATATCGAGCGCATGAGCCAGTTTTAATACTACCTGCGGTCGGCCCTCTTTCTTTTCACAGCCGGCCGGCATTACCGCGGCGATACATAATACACAAAACAGTATAACGCTATTTTTCATTACTAAGCCTTTTTTATATTTTTGTTTTTAATCGGCATCTGCCTCTGTGGACGTGGCGAGTTTGCCGTTAATCTTCACGTTGTCCATAACCAGATTTTTGACATTACTGATTACATCGGGACTTTCAGTATTATCGAGCGTGCAATTCTTCAGGTAAACATCTCTTATCGGGTCATCGTCAAAACCTCTCAGGAACAGCGCGTACTTGCTTTTTTTGCTGGTCACGTTTTCCATATTGATATTTTTTACGATAGGCTTGTAATTGCCCTTTTCGATATCCTGGTAGAAGAAATTGATTAACAGCACGGCCTCTTTTACCTCGCCGACAGTGAGATTTCTAACGTAAACGTTTTCTATGAATCCGCCTCGAACGGAATTGGTTTTAAGTCTTATTGCCCGGTCCTGGTTCGGGCTGTCCATCAGGCAATTTTCAACAAAAATATTTCTGGCGCCTCCTGTTATTTCACTGCCGATAGCCACACCGGCGTGTCCCTCTCTCATTTCGCAGTTTCGTATAATAATATTTTCGCTCGGCACGTTCACGCGTCTGGCGTCGTTATTTCGGCCGGACTTTATCGCGATGCAGTCGTCGCCTGTATTGAAGTAGCAGCCTTCGATAAGGACATCTTTGCACGATTCCGGGTCGCAGCCGTCATTATTTGGTCCGCTGCCCTCAACTCTTACATTTCTGACGGTGATATTCTTTGACAGTGTCGGATGAAGATGCCAGAACGGCCCGTTTATTATTCTTATCCCTTCGATGAGAATATTTTTGCATCTGTAAGGTTCAATCATATTGGGGCTTAGCGACTTGCCGCCGTATTGTCTGTCTTTGACAGGCACGCCGTCTCGTCCCTGCTCGAACAGCCTTGTTCGGTCTTGGCGCCGCTTGGAAAGTTTTTTCCTGCCCCACCAGTTTGCGCCTTGTCCGTCGAGCAGTCCTTTACCTGTTATCGCGATATTCTTCTCTTTGTAGGCGTATATTAACGGCGAATAATTCATACACTCTACGCCTTCCCACCGGGTATATACTGCCGGAAGATATGCGTTGGGGTCAGCCGAAAATTTTACAACCGCGCTTTCGGAAATATATAAATTGACGTTGCTCTTCAGGTAAATCGCGCCGGTTAAAAATTCGCCCGCCGGCACTATCACTCTTCCGCCTCCTGCTTTGTTGGCGGCAGTAATCGCTTTGTTGATTGATTCGGTGCAAATCGTTTTCCCGTCTCCGACCGCGCCGTAATCGGTTATATTAAAATCCCTGTCCGGGAAAACAGGAGCCTTGATTCTTTTTAAAATCTTGTCCGCCTGTCCCCAGCCCGTCTTCGCAAAACTGTTCGTACTTGCAAACATAACAAGACACAGTATCAGCGGTAAAATAATGTGAAATTTGATTGCCGGAATTGTTGTTTGTTCCCTTGTCATATTAATCTTCCTTTAATAAAAGTGGGCTTAGGTTCCGCTATTCTACTTTTTTACTGCCTTGGTTTCAATTATATTTTAATCAGTAAGTTCGGTCGTTATCGAGTCTGATACTTCGACATAATCTGGAAATTAGACGATTGCCTAAGTTCCTGTATTTCTCATCATCTCTGAGAGTTCTGTTTTGCAGACAGGGCGGCATTGAGCTTGTTTTTCGCCTCTGCAAAGCCGGGATTAATCGATATCACATGCTGAAAATGATTTATAGCCTCGTCAAGCTGGTCTTTTTGCTGGAATATACATCCGAGATGGTAATGCGCAATCGCAGAACGATTGTCAAGACGCAGCGCTTCAGAGAAACAAACGGCCGCTTCATCGAATTTGCCCTGTAAGGTCAGGGCATAACCGAGGTTGATGTGCGATTCGACAAAATTTGGATGGGATTTTATCGCCAGCTTAAAATACTTAACAGCTTCGTCAAGTTGGTTCTTTATGCCGAATATAACGCCGATACCATTTAACGCGTTAGGCTCATCTGGTTTCATCTGAAGACATTTCCAGCACTCCTGGACCGCCTCGTCGTACCTTCCGGACGCCTGAAGCAGATAACTCATCGTAAGATGCGCCTGAAAATATCCGGGCATAAGCTGAGTCGTCATGGAGCAATGATAAATTGCCTCATTCAGTTTTTCCCTTTTGCTTAGAGGGTCTACCATGCAGTAATGAGCCATATAATTATTTTTTGTTATGTCGATAGCGTGCTGAAATAACGTCAGATTGTTTCGCCAAAACCCGAGCTGAAAGAAAGTACATATTGACAAAACCAAAATCGCCAGAATTGCCGATAAGGTAATTGTTGCCTTTTTATACTTCCATTTGTTCAGTATTTCAGGCACACCCCATGCCGCAATGATAAACAAACCTGTTAAAGTGATATAACTGTAACGGTCTGCCATTGCCTGGTCGCCAACCTGAACAAAACCTATGACTGGTACAAGGGTCCCGATGTACCAAAACCAGCCAGTGAACAGGTATTTATGACGGCTTGAAAATTTAAGAACAAAAAATGTGATAACTAAAAGCATTATTGCTGAAATTACGGCAAATGGAATCGAAACATTACTGCCGGGATGAGGATAAAAAATAGCAAGCCGGCCGGGCCAGATTGTTTTCATGATATAGCTTTGGTACGAAATAAGTGCGTTAGCCAAACGAACAGGAAAGTCGTATTCGTTCAAATTTGCCTCATTGCCTTTTTGAACGATGAAAGTAATAACAGATGATGCCGCTGCCATTGCAAATAAAGGAACTTTCTCAGTGACAGGATTTAATAGCGAATGTTTGGCTGTGAATCTGTTCAGTGGCCAATAATCAAGCAAAAGCAGCACAAATGGCAGCGTAACAAGCATCGGCTTTGACATAAGGCCTAATGCAAAAACAAAAAGTACTGTCAAATAATGAATAATGGTCTGCTTTTGGGTATAACGCAGATATGCGGCCATCGTAAGCAGCCAGAAGAATGTGCTTAGAACGTCCTTTCTTTCGGAAATCCACGCCACGGATTCGACGTGCAGCGGATGAACTGCGAAGATAGCAGCTGCAAATGCACTTTGCCAAAACCCGTTTGTCATTTTTTTTAAGACAAAAAAGAGCAGCAGGGTATTAAGAATATGAAAAAGTAAATTAATGATATGAGGGCCTGCCGGATTATTGCCAAAAAGCCGCCAATCCAGTATATGAGTAAACCATGTTAATGGATGCCAATTTTTGGCGTAACCGGAGGTTAAAGCCCATTTTACACTCTCAAACGATATGCCTTTCTGAATATTAGCATTATGGGTAACATAAACAGGGTCGTCATAATTAACAAAAGGAAATAACCGTACCTGATAAAATACTATAAGGGTAGTCAGTGATAGTATGAGATAAATTAGCAACGATCGATTTTGAGCTGGTATTTTTTTCATTAATATTTTATGCGACTATTACATTGTTGAAGTCCGGCTTTGCTCGAAGCTAATTGTTTTCTTTAATTCTTTAAAATGATATGGATCGATTTTTATTAGTCTGTTCAAATGTTAGTTTACTTTTTTTTTATTACTTTGCTTTCTAAAATATGAGATTCCTTTAATTCGGTTATTATAATATCATTAATATTAATTTCGGCAATACTTTTAATTATTTTACCGTTAATCGCAAGTCTCGTTATGCTGTATCCTCGTTTTAGCACTGATTTGGGGTTAAGACCCGCCAGTCCGCTTGCGCAACTTGTAAGTTTTAAGTTCAATTCGTGCAAAACTGTTTTTATTGTCGTCTCGCAGCGGTTCTGTAGGTTATTCAGGGAAATTTTCCGCTCGGCCATAATCCTGTGCGGCTCAATTTTCAAAATCTTTTCAAAGTATGTTTGAATCAGGCCGCGAATATTGGCGACAAAAGATTTTGCCGAATCGGCGAGATTATTTTCAAAATCGTCGAGCCTTTGCTGCCTGTTTTGAATTATGACAAGCGGACTGCGGAACATCGCCGCGGCCAGAATCGTTTTTAATTTCTGCGACGAAAGCGTCAAAATCGAATCGGTATCCGATTTAATTCTTTTGGATATATTATCTATTTGGCTCGACACTTCTTTTATATCCGGCACAGCTATCATTCCCGCCTTTGTCGGCGTCGATGCCCGTGCGTCTGCGGCAAGGTCTGCGATTGTTACATCGACTTCGTGTCCGACCGCGCTGATAATCGGCAATTTGGAATTGAATATCGCCCGCGCGACCGCCTCTTCGTTAAACGCCCACAAATCTTCCATTGACCCGCCGCCGCGCCCGACAATTATAACGTCAAGTTTCAGCGTAGCGTTTCTTTTATTAACATCTTTAATCGCAAGAGCGATTTTTCCCGCCGCTCCTTCGCCTTGCACCGGCATATCGTAAAAGAATAATTTAGCAACCGGCCAGCGATTTCGAATGCTGTCGACTATATCGTGCAGCGCCGCGCCAGATTTACTTGTCAAAATGCCGATTCTAAATGGGTATTTAGGCAGGGGCTTTTTATGTTCTTCCTCGAACAGCCCCTCGGCCGCGAGTTTATTTTTCATCTGCTCGAATGCAAGCTGCAAAGCTCCGACTCCTGCCGGCTGCATCGAATTCGCATAGAACTGATATTTGCCCTGCGGAGCGTAAACATCGATATAGCCTTTAGCGAGGATTGCCAGCCCGTTTTCAGGCTTGAATTTCAGTTTTATAAAGTCGCTCTTCCACATAACGCAGGGGATGACCGCGTTTTCGTCTTTAAGGTCGAAATAGCAGTGTCCGCTCGAATGTTTCTTGAACCCGCTTATTTCGCCGGTGATGGTGAGCCTTCCCGGCAGTGAATTTTCAAGGCTCGTCTTTATCAGCGACGTAACCTGGCTGACGGTATAGATTTTCGCTTTAGGCGAATCTGATTCTTTTGGCTGGTCGAATAAGCTGTCTTTCATAAGAGGGATTATAAGGCGGTTTTGCAGCTTGTTCCATAAAAAAAGCCGCTGACTTTTTAGCCACCGGCTTTGAAAATATTTTAAATAACACTCTTTATTTTTTCATCTAAGCATAAGCTTTGAAGGAACTATTATTACTGCCTTTGAAGATGAGTTTAAGGCTGATAAATAATAATGTCGCCGCTGCTTGGCGGCGGATTCCTGTTCCCCGGCAAGCAATTAGCCGGTGTGCCCGGACCTTTTGGTGACTCTTTTACCTGCCAATAACTAATTAGGATATTCAGGTCTGTCTGGGAAACTCTGTAATAACCCGTAACCACATTTCCTGTTTTCGTGCGGTTAAAATCGGCACAGCCTTGCTTTCCGGAAAGCCCCGGACCCTTTGGAGAATTCTTAACCTGCCATGCAGTAATAAGAGTATTCAAATCATTCTGCGATACATAGTAGTAACCAGCAGTTGGACCTCCACCAGTTTTTATTCCATCGGCATCGCCGTGGCACTGTCTTGGGTAACACCAACATGTAGGTTTTCCTGCATCTACCCATTCCGCATAATCAGGCATGCCGGCATAACACGATATCGTAAAGCTCCAAAGATCACCTGTCGTAATTCCACCATAATTTTTTTCGTCTATACGCCAATAATAAACCTTTCCTTCTGTTTCGGTGTCGTAGTTTGTGCCGGTCTGGTTGCCCATAAACGGCGGCGGATTTGTGGTTCCGAAATATACATCGTGTGATATAGCATTTGCTCCGGCTGTCCAGCTCAAATCTTGTATGATATTTAGGTCTGCAGCTCCATTAGCCGGATTAGGATTAGTCGCCTTGCTGGGTGGCAGATAAAGGGAAGTTGTAAAATTCCAGATATCTCCTTTGGTTGTGCCATAGGAATTCTTTTCGTCAATTCGCCAATAATAAATTGTGTTTACATCAAAATTATTACATGTATCATAACTCGTTGCAGTTTGATTGCCTTTGTATTCGGCCGACAGAGTATTCGCCTCATTTACATCGCTGAAACTGGTTCCGAAATACACATCGCTGGAAACTGCGCAATCACCGCCAGTCCAGTTTAGAACGTTATTATATATGAAGATATTGTTGGAATCATCAGCGGGAACAGGATTAGTTGATTTATCTGGAGAGGAAAGTGTCGTTGTAAAACTCCAAATATTCCCTTTGGTTGTGCCGTAGAAGCCCCTCTCATCAATCCGCCAATAGTAGGTAGTTGCAAAATCAAGACCCCATGGATTCCAGTTATTAACATTCTGATTACTCATATATACGTTTACGTCATTAATATCCGCGTTATTTACATCGCTATAATCCGTACCCAAATACACATCGTGCGACAAAGCTCCTTCTCCTGACAGCCAGGTTAGGATTATATTCGGTTCCACACAATATTCGCCATTAGCAGGAAAGGAACACCTGTTTTACATGGAGAGGTTATTGTAAAACTCCAAATATTGCCTTTGTTTATGCCATAGGAACTATTCTCATCAATCCGCCAAAAGTAAGTAGCCGTGTTAAGAACACCGGGATCCCAACTGTTAACATCCTGATTACCCATAAATACATTTGCGTCATTAATATCCGCGTTATTTACATCACTATAATCCGTGCCGAAGTATACATCATGTGATAAGGCTCCATTTCCGGAATACCAGGTTAGGATTATATTCGGTTCCACACAATATTTGCCATCAGCAGGTGTGGGATTAGTTGCTTGTAGAATAGCGTTATAATAATAAAGTTGCTGAATTTCAGTACCAGATAATGCCCTGTTATAAATACGAATATTATCCATAGATCCGTAAAACCAGTAAGCAGAATCTTTTCTTGCTCCTATCCTTACTGGTTCGTTATTAACAATGCCGAATACCGCAGTTTGCGACAACGTTCCGGCTGGTGCACCATTTATATAGAATTTTACACTATCCCCTTCTTTCAAAGTTACCGTAACGTGCTGCCATACCCCGGCCGTAACAGCCGTCGTTGAGACATAACCTGTATAACCATATGTAGTGCCTGTTCCTTGGTGCCATAACTGTAAAAGACCGCTGGTTTGTGCAATTCTAAATTCATAATTACCGGGATAGTTGTTTCCTGCAGTCCCGCTCGGCTGCTTGGCCGCGATGCAATAATAACTGCTAATATTGCTCGGTTTTATCCATGCGGTAATTGTCATCTCGTTGTCCATATCAAGAGAATTATCATTGTCGGGAACGCTGACATAATCGTTGCTGCCGTCAAAATTCAGCGCACCGTCAATCTGGCCGGTTGTCCATGTTGCTCCGCCGTAAACCGTTCCATTATTATTATAGTCGGAAGAATCATTCGCTGCAGTTCCGCTGACCTCATCGAACTTCCACCAGCCGACAAGACTAGGGTCACCAAACGCCGGTATGGCAGTCAGGCATACAACTGATAACAGAATTAGTCCTAAGAGATTGAAATGATTACGCAAGTATTTTTCCGGTTTCATTTTACCCTTCCAAATTATACCATTCCATTAGAGACATAGTACCTCTTTTTGAGTGTAAAAGTCAAGGCAAAAAATAGTTTCTGATGAAAATTTTGTGTTATTATAAGACTTTGCTTTTAAAGCGGTTATGTTTTTTATTCGAAATCGCTGTTGTAATCCGGTTTGCCGTCATCGCTGTCATAGCCGATTGGGTCGGACTTTTCATCTTTGAATTCGAATCGGCTGATTTTCTCCGCTTTTTTCGTAGTGCTGTCGATGGTTACGATAACCCCGTTCATTCGCAAATCTTCGGTCGCGATTTCAAACGGGCAGGGCATTCGTGTCCTGAAATTTTTCAGAACCGATTCTATTCTTCTGCCAAGCACCGAATGATGTGCGCCGGTCATTCCAATATCTGTTATATACGCAGTTCCCTTCGGCAGGATTTTTTCATCGGCCGTAACGACGTGCGTGTGCGTGCCGAAAACACAGCTTACTCTTCCGTCGAGATAATACCCAAGCGAAACTTTTTCGCTCGTCGCCTCTGCGTGTATTTCCGCAATGATAATATCAGCCTGCTGTTCGAGCTTGGGCAGCAGGGCGTCTATGCAGTCGTAAGGGCTGTCGGCGGGCTTCATAAATATTCTGCCGATAAGCGGCACGACCGCGATGACGGGCCCTTTTTGGCTTTTATACACAGCGTAACTCTTGCCGGCGGCGTAAGCCGAAAAATTTGCCGGCCTTGCTATATTGTCATTTTTTTCAAGGACTGTGATTATATCTTTCTTTTTAAAGACATGGTCGCCGAGCGTAATCATATTAACGCCGTATTTCTGAAGTTTGTCGTAAATCTGGAATGTAAGTCCAGACCCGCCCGCGGCGTTCTCGGCATTGGCGATAACGCAGTCGATTTCATACTGCTTTATAATTGCGCCGAGATTATCGCCGAGGATTCTTTTCCCCGGCCTTCCGACTATATCCCCGATACATAATATATTTAATTTCATCTGTATTTGTTTAAATTTAACCGAATTTCATTTTTCTTCAAGACAACACGAAACACCAAACCGAAAACGCAACACGCGACGTTACCGATACCTATACCGACAACGAAATCTTAAATCTATTTACTTCTTACTTCGTGTCTTTGTGCCTTCGTGGCTATAAACTACCTCGCGTATTCGATACAACGAACTTCCCGAAGCAGGGTAACCTTTATTTCGCCCGGATAAGTCAGTTCATCTTCGATTTTCTTGGCGATATCGCGGGCCATTTTCGTAGCGCATCCGTCATCGATGTTCTGAGCGTTGACGATAACGCGTATTTCTCTGCCGGCCTGTATTGCGTAGCAATTTTCGACGCCGGTGAACTGGTTCGCGATTTCTTCGAGTTTCTCGAGTCTCTTGATATATCTTTCGAGCGTTTCTCGTCTGGCTCCCGGCCTTGATGCGCTGATAGCATCGGCCGCGGCGACAAGCGGCGTATAAGGATTATCTGCCGGAATATCGCCGTGGTGAGCCGCCACTGCGTTCAGTATTATTGACGATTCGTTGAATCTTTTCAGATAATTTGCGCCGATGGCCGGATGTCCGCCTTCCACTTCGTGGTCCATCGCCTTTCCTATATCGTGCAGGAATCCCGCTCTTCGTGCGATTGACCCGTCAAGCCCCAGTTCGTCTGCCATTACCTGTGCCAGAAATGCGACTTCAACGCTGTGCCTCAAAACGTTCTGCCCGTAACTGGTTCTATAGTTCAGAGTTCCTATTTCCATAAGAATTTTTGGATTAAGGCCTCTTACGTCAACTTCGACTGAAGCTTCTTTGCCGACCTGCATGACTTTATTGATAACGTCTTTTTTGGTCTGTGCCACAAGCTCTTCGATTCTGCTCGGATGTATTCTGCCGTCCTGTATGAGTTTTTCCATTGATTGTCTGGCGACTTCTCTTCTTATCGGGTTGAACCCGCTGATGACGATAACGCCCGGCGTGTCATCGACGATTACATCGACGCCGGTTGCCTTTTCGAATGACCGGATGTTTCTGCCTTCTCTTCCGATGATTCTGCCTTTCATATCGTCGCTTGGTATATCGATAGTGGAAACGGTTACTTCGCAGGTCTGGTCGGCCGCATATCTCTGGATAGCTGAGCTTATGATTTCCCTGCCTTTATCTTCCGCCGCCTCCTGCATTTCTTCCATTTTACGCTGAATAATGGAGCTCATTTCCTGTTCGCATTCGTCTTCGAGTTTCTTCAGCAGGAGCTGCTTGGCCTCTTCTGCGTTCATCGCGCTGATTTTCAGAAGCTGGTTCTTCTGCTGGGCGATGATATTATTGATTTCCTTTTCCCGTTCATCGAGCTGATGTGCGCGGTTTTTAACGTTATGTTCCGACTGACTGAGCGATTTTTCCCGCTGGCCGAGCAGTTCGTTCTGCCTGTCGATTGCGTCTTCATGTTTGGTTAATCGTCTTTCAGCCTCGCGGATTTCAGCTTTTGCCTGGTTGGCTTCAGCGGTAAATTCCTCTCTTTTCTTTAAGGCTTCCGCCGTTGCTTCCAGACGTGCCGTTCTGATAATACTGTCAGCTTCTTTTTTCGCGTTTTCGAGTTGACTTTGAAGATTTTGTTTTAGATTGTTTCTTTTTATTATGGAGATAATTTTGCCGATAACGACTGCCAATATCGCTCCGACTATTACCGCTGCTGCGGTGATTATCGCCTGAGGTAGAGTAAACATTTTTTGTACCTTTCACGTAAAGTATAGTTTACAGTTTGTTGGCGGGCAACGCAGACAGAGCAGTCAAATGCTCCGGAAGAAATGTTTAAGAGTTGAAATCCTTTTCTTTGTTGTTAGGCGAACTTAATAGATCTCAATCAAAAGGTTTGGTCAAAACCTTTTGTTTCAGGTCCTTTTTTTCTATGCTGGTCCTTGAAATACTAATCATGCCTGTCGAACTATTCGTAAGAATTTCTTGTCTCTTTTTATTCACCGTTCTTTCGCTGATTACGACTTGAGAATATATTCTTCTCTAACGCCGTCTTCTGCGGCTTTACAGTGCGTTTATAACATTTACTTCATTTTTGAGCTTTACGCCCAAACTTATCTCGTTATCCGCCGCAAACCACACAGTTTGCAATGCTTCTAACTATTATATGATACCTGCTCTGGGCCGTTAAATCAAGCCCGATTATTTCGCTTAGAATGCATCAGGCTTCTTTAATGTCTTTCCAGACAAGGCTTTACAATAATAACTTTTTTTAAATTTAGTCTCTGGAAAGCAAAAATCCCGCACTTAATATTGTTAAATGCGGGATTTTTTGTGAATTATTTAAATTGTTAATGTTGTTTATTCGATTTCCAATACGACCCGAAAACCTATAATCGGCTGATTAGTCTTTGCTCCGCGGTTATTCCTGTCGGCCGACCGGCATTTACCAGCCTTTTCGTTCCACGCGCCGCCTCTGATGACACGGTCGCCTTCCTGTTCAGCTGGCCCTGTAGGGTCGTTCAATGGCGTAATTTTGTAGTAATTCTTATCGTAAATATCGCTGCACCATTCCCATACATTGCCGTGCATATCGTACAATCCGAACGCATTGGCTGGATAGGACCCGGCTTTGTTTGTCCTTTTAAGTTCCTTGCCGATAATTCCATCCGCGTATGGGGCTGTCGCGTCATAATTGGCGACATCCGAATCGATAGTCGTTCCAGTATTGAACGCCGTTGTTGTTCCGGCTCGGCAGGCGTATTCCCATTCCGCTTCCGTCGGCAGTCTGAATTTCAGCCCCGTCTTATCGGAAAGTTTCTTAAGAAATCTCATCGCCTCGTACCAGTTGACATTATCTACAGGCAGATTATCGCCTCCGAATTCGCTCGGGTTATCGTTCATAATTACGCGGTACTGAAGCTGCGTAACCTCGAACTTGCCGATGTAGAATGCCTTTGTCAGTTTGATATGATGCTGGCCCTCGTCGTCATCTCTTTTAATTTCTTCCATTGGCGAACCCATCTCGAATTCTCCGGCCGGTATGAATACCACTGTCATATTGACGTCATTACCGAGGTCGATGGTTTTCGTCAGGGGCAGTTTCGCCGCTGCTGCCGCCTTTTGCTGCTGAATTGTTGCCTGCGGAGTTTCCTTGGCTTTTTCAGCCGCTGTAACTGCCGCTGCGATTGAAAGTATTAACATTAAAGTAATCAGTTTTTTCATCGTTTGTTCTCCTTAACATCATCATATAAATTTTGTGTCTTAGTGCCTTAGTGGCTAAGTTTTATTTATTTGGTTCAGCCGCTGCAGGTGCCGCCGCCGCAGGTTCGAACTTACGGTATTTCAGCATAATATCATTGGCGCCGTTGCCGCCGGTATAGGTTAAATCGTAATAGTAGCTGCCGTCCGTTGCTTTCAGAACCACCTGAGCTCCTTCAGCCGCAGGATTGCCGTTAACCGTATCGAAAACGCCGGATACAGGATTGCCGCCGAGCGTTTCAATAAGAAGAATATCAGACTTTGGCGGTGCGCCGATAGCGATTACAACCAGTTTTGCCGTGGACTCTGTGCCAAGTGCATCGATGGTAGCCATATTTTCCAGCCGAATCGGGCTTACCCCGCCGGCGTCTATTTTGAATTCGACTGTACCTGTTCCCTCGTCCTTTTTCCCGTTGCTGCCGACGAATAATGATTTAAAATTAATATTAGCGCCTTTCCCGACCACCGTAAACGTTCCTTCGGTTGGCCCGGTTTTGCCGATTCCTGCGATATACAGACTTGCTTTATCGTTCGTAGCCGCGAAGGTTATCGTTCCGCCGCTGATTGTATAGAATCCTGTTCCGTTATTTGGATTATTATCGCTGCTGCCTGCTCGGCCGACTATAAGATTATCTGTCAGGTTTAAGGTTCCGCCCGTCTGGATTACGCAGCCCGCCGCTCCCGTTTTAGCAGAACCGCCTGAGCCTACTCTCACTTCGCCCATGCCGAGATATCCGCCCTTTACGATTTCGAGCCGCGCCGCCGTTGCGGCATCAGTTCCGCCCGATATGCTGAGTATGCACTGGTAATTTCCACCGTTACTATCCAGTACGCAGACTCCGTTAGCCTTAACTATTTTGATTTCTCCGTAGAGGTCTCTTGTTGGTGTCGGAAGAACGGTTGGCGGCTTGTTCCAATATGCGTCTTTCCACGAACCTGTTCCTTTCGGATGATTGGCGTCGCCGTCTGCTGCGCCTTGCCAGTTTCCTATTGTGGCTGAATAGCCACAGCTTGCGAAAAGGACCATTATCAAAACGATTGCGTTGAACTCTTTCATCTTCATTTTTTTTCTCTCCTAAAAATAAATTTGAATAATTATAATTCTTTGTGCCTTCATGGCTGTAAGTTTTAGTCATTCTCGCAGGAATAACCGTAAAAAACAAGATGATTTTGCGCAGTTTTAAGCGACAAAAAAACCTGTGAAATCCGCATAATCTATGGTTTAATATAGGTATCGGTATTGGTAACGGTAATGTTCCGTTCTTCAGTTTCGTTATGGGTTCTGTTAACTATTCACGACAACGAATAACTATAACGCGACCTTACCGATACCGAAACCCAAAACAAATTTTTACATGTATTCTAAATCGCTATGCCTAAGAAAGAACGTTTAGTCAGGAGCATTGTCCCGCGGAACAGGCATCTGCCCGCCGACCTTTCGATTCTCTATGAAGACAGCGACATCATCGTCGTTGACAAGCCCGCCGGCCTGCTGACCGTCGCAACCGAGACCAACAAAACCAAAACCCTCCAATATATCCTGACCGATTATGTGCGTAAAGGCTGCGCCAAATCCAGAAACAGGGTCTTCACCGTCCACCGTCTCGACCAGTGGACTTCAGGCGTTCTTATTTTCGCAAAGAGCGAGGAAATGAAATTGGCCCTGCAGGCTCAGTGGAAGGACACGGAAAAAAAATACATTGCCATCGTCCACGGCCGCCTTTCTCCAAAGCAGGGCACTATCTCATCGTATCTTACTGAGAACAAAGCATTCGTTGTCTATTCCACGCCCAACCCAGCCAAAGGCAAACTTGCCCATACCGCTTATAAGGTTCTTAAGGAAACAGGGCTCTTCAGTTTGGTGGAGATTAATCTTTTGACCGGCAGGAAAAATCAGATACGCGTTCACTTTGCCGACAAAGGCTGCCCAATCGCAGGCGACAGGAAATATGGAAAGAGCAAAGATGATTTTAAAAGGCTTGCCTTGCATTCAAAGTCGATTTCGTTTAAGCACCCGGCCACTGGAAAGCAGATGACCTTTGAAACGAAGCTTCCCGCCTATTTCCATAATCTTATGGGTTTATAAAAATTGGTTAGCCCCCGCCGCTTGAGGCGGGGTTGTTATTGCCGCCCAAATCATTCATAACGCAACAACGGTTATCCCAAATTATTTAGCCCCGGCCGCTCGAGGCCGGGTTGTTTAGCCCCCAGTTTTACTGGGGGTTCAGAGCCGCGAATGTTGGAGCGAAGCGGAAACCCTGCGCAAGGGTAAATGAGCGGTATTTAGGGTTCCTTTACGGGGATGACGTTCATTGTTTTACTGGCGGTAGGGTTTAGGATTTTTCTATCGGCGGTTCTTCCCCTGCTCTGTTGTTCTTCGATTCGATATCTTTACTATTACATGGGTTTTGTAAGTATTCTGATTCTATATCCTTTTTCTAACTCAATTTCACATCCAATTTCTCAACAATCCCCATGTTTGCCCCATCGAGGAAATTTGCCACTTTCATTATAATTTCCGAAAACTCTCCAATGTTAATGTGCGTCAAGCCGGGAAGTGTCTTGTTCCCATCTTTGTACGTTGGGTAGCGAGAGTCAACCCCAGTAGGTTCTCTACTACAGAATTGATCAAAGACTTTTTCTATCTCATCTAATTCGTCTGTTGGATCTCCCTTATATACCTTTTCTAAAATTATTCTTGCTTCTCTCCATAGATCATTCAACTTATGAATTTTTTGAAATTCTCCTGACCGATCAAGTAACTTCCTGCCGTTGCTGATTATAGATTTTAAACATAACTCCAAATGGTGGCGATACAGATAGATAATAGGATATACTAAGACATCCAAGTCTATTCGATTCGTTTTTACGTATTCAACAAGTATGTTTGCAGCCCGTTTATAGCCCTCAGAATATGCATACCAATCCGCATGAAAAGGATCTATGCATGCATTGAGCCACCATTTATCACCTGCTTTAAATAATTGTCCTTCCTTTTCTTTTTTGGATTTTGATTCTTTCATCTATTTCTGTTGTATCTCCCGGTTTTTCATATTACGATAAATTATAACTTTAAAAAAATCGATAGTAAGAGATATAAAAAACATAAACATAATTATGAAAAATTTCAATCATCCGTAAGTTTCGCTTCGTCCGGCAGTGTAGCTCTAACAGTGGCTTTAAGAATCTCCATTGCCATTTGAAGCTCTTTATCATCCCATGTTATAGTAAGAAGATGATTAGTATCAAAATGTGATTTTTCCTTATCAAACTTTTATTTCTTGCAAGTATATATAACTGGTTTTCCTAATCCTTCTGCATAACCCGCTTCCCAATATGCCCCAGCATTTTCATGTGTTAAATCAGAAACAAGAAATCTCGAATTTCTTATTTCCACTCTCAGATAGTCATCAATAAGTCCCGCCTTCGGCGGACTTCTTTAGTTATTCTGCCTCCTGAGTCTTTTCTTTCTCTTAAACGCATTGGCGTACTTTTTTGTTTCAACAAAGGCGTAGCCGATAATTCAAAATGGCGGGCTGACGGCAAGTTTACTTGAAAGTAAAGCCCGACGGTTTTAAATTCATGGCAATTCTTATTGCCGTTGAAACAAATACCTCTATGCTCTCTGTGGCTAATAAAGATTATATCACTCTTCTTTTCAAACTCAACGAAATTTTACGCTTAAATAAATCCGCGTCATCCTATGAACCGGAGCCAATCAAGGCAATTTTTTGTTTTTCTTCATATTTTATTTTTTCCATCATTATTTACTTTCAAGCATTCCCGTCCGCAGCCCCCTTCGCAGGAAGTCAGGGGCGAGGAACA
>JBAZHC010000024.1 GCA_041652575.1 Phycisphaerae bacterium
GAGCCTCCATTGCAAAAAGGTTATTGCGAGCCGCAACAAGCGGGAACGCGTTAAATTTTTGGGACGTTGAATAACGATCCCGTATTATAACCGAGCTTGGAGGCTCCGGTTTCATAGCTTATCTGTGGCTAAAAATTTTGTTCCAAAACCCCCAAAAACTACCCAAAACTCGAAAAAACTCCTCACTTTTTTGAATTTTTCATATAAAATCTGTACAAAATCAGTGAAATCTGTGGCCCTTTTTTAGTCAACTTGCGCGAAAATAAAAGGAAGTTGCGCGTTTTTGACGAACTTTTTTTCATAACTCTTTTATTTTTTTAGAAAAATAAGGACTTGTAGCATTTCCAACAACGTAAATAAATGAGTTACATTAAAAAATCTTTGTGTCTTTGCCTGTCCCGCCATAGCCTTGGCGACGGCGGATGTCTTGGTGGCTACGCAAAAAATTCGAGTAATTGTTTTGGTTCGTTTATGATTCTTTCTGCTCCTGCTTTTATGAGTTCTTCTGTTCCTCTGAATCCCCAGCTTACGCCTATCATTTTTATTCCTGCCGCTTTTGCGGTTTGCACATCGGTTACGCTGTCTCCGACGAAGATTGTTTCCTGTGGTTTAACTCTAAGTTTTTCAAGTACTTGCAATGCTTCGTGAGGTTGTGGTTTCACAGCTATTGCGTTTGTAGTGCCTTTTATTATTTGGAAATATCCGTTGAAGAAATGGCATACGATTTTCTGTGCCATTTTTTGGTCTTTATTGGTCAGGACTGCAAGTTTGGCATCTTTATGATAAACGAGTTCTGCTACTACTTCCAGTAACCCCATATATGGCCGGGTTTTATCGAGGCATATTTGAATATATTTTTCGCGCATTTTTTTCAGTACTTCTGCGATTAGGTGTCGTTTATCTGGTGCCAATGTCCTGCTGATTAGTGTTCTTGTCCCCTCGCCGACCATTTGCCGGATTGCCTGGGCGGTGTGTTCCGGCTGGTTGGAAGTTCTTAGTGCATAATTAGTTGCGTCAGTCAGGTCTTCCAGCGAATTTACTAATGTTCCGTCAAGATCGAAAATTGCCGCTTTGTAAGTCATTGTTGCCTCAAAATCTAAGTAAGCCGACAGTTTATAAAAATCGGCCCACAATGTCAACTAAACAGCCTAAAAAAAAAGAAAATTTTATCCAAATTACATAAAAACTTGCAAAATCAAAATACTATGATATAATACAATCGCTCCACACTGCAGCCTGAAAGGGAGCTTATGAATGTTTCGTTAATACTGTTAAAAAAAGACGGTAGTAAGAAGGTGTTTCCTGTCCGCAACAAGGCCACTATTCTCGGCCGAAGGCCGGATTGTGATTTGTGCATCCCGCTACAGGTAGTTTCCCGCAGACACTGTCAAATCAGCCAGGAAACCGATTTGCTTAAGATTCGCGACCTCCGCTCAAGCAATGGCACGTATGTCAACGGCAGTAAAATCGAAAATGAAATGGACGCCAAACCCGGCGACCATATCCAGGTGGGCCCACTGACATTTACAGTTCAGATTGACGGCAAACCCGGCGAAATAACTGCCCCGGACAACGATATGATTCAGCCGACGCCGGACATCTCAAAAGCAAATTCGGATATTATGAACGGCAGTGCAACGTTTACCGGCGAAATATAGAAAAACATTAATCAGGCCGGATATGGATTTGCGGATTTTTGTGCGGTATTAGTTAACCTTCCGTGAGGATGCTCTATTCATCCTTGTTTTTACCTCGACAGACTTCGCAGAAATTCTTCATTGGTCGGGTATTTGTTCAACAGCTTCTCCATGGATTCTATCGCCTCTTTTGGTTTGTAATTCGACAGCACCCGCCTCATCGTCGCGAGCCCTCTCATGTCCTGCTCGCCGTATAAGATTTCTTCCTTTCGCGTTCCGCTGGCAGGGAGATTTATCGCCGGGAATATCCTCGCCTCGGCAAGCGAACGGTCAAGCACTATCTCGCTGTTACCGGTCCCCTTAAATTCCTCATAAATCAACTGGTCCATCCGCGAGCCGGTATCGACCAGTATGGTCGCAATAATCGTAACCGACCCGCCGTTCTCGACATTCCGTGCCATTCCGAAAAACCTTCGCGGCGTCTCCAATGCTCCGACCTCCACTCCGCCCGACATAACCCTTCCTGTTCCGGCCCCCCTGCGGTTAAACGACCTGCCCATCCGCGTAAGACTATCTACAAGAATTACCACATCTCTGCCGCATTCGAGCTCAATTCTGATATTGGCAAGCATCAGCTCCGCAAGTGCGATATGCTCCTCGATACTTCCATCGATAGTACTTGCGAGAACTTCTGCACCCTTTATCTTACGCCTGAAACTGGTCACCTCTTCAGGTCTCTCGTCTATCAACAACACAATCACGTGCGTTTTCGGGTCGTCATAAAGAATGGCTTCCGCTATTTGTCCGAGCAGCACCGTCTTGCCTGCCTTTGGAGGCGATATTATCAATCCCCGCGTTCCTTTTCCTATCGGCGCCACAAGGTCGATTATCCGCATACTCTTCTCACCGCTTTTGGCCAGATTAAACCGCTTATCAGGATTCACAGCGACAAGGTCGTTATAAGGCTTGCGTTTTTGAAACTCCGCCGGCTTTAAGCCGCATACCGAGTCCACTGCCGACAATTCTTTTCTGCCCCTGACCAAACTAAATGGGCCGGCCATTACAGCGCCTTCGGCAAGTCTATACTGGCGTATCAACTGCGCAGGAACAACACAATCGCCGGGAGTTGAGCGCAGCGACCTTTCGACACTGACCAAATGTCCCGTGCCATTTCTATCAAGCTTTAAAATTCCAGTGGCAATATCCGGCATTAAATCTATTCTCCAAAATTTTTAAAACTGACATTCGATGTCATTTCGAGCGTAGTCTTGATTTATCAAGACGAAGCCGAGAAATCGTAAAAAACGGATTTCTCCGCTCCGTCCGCTTCGCGAACTTCGGTCGAAATGACAGTGAACATTTTTTCATTCTTCAGAGATAACGATTATACCGTATATTATATGATTTGCCAGAAACAGTAATCATAGATTTTAGATAAAAATCCTGTATAATGTATCAATGCCAATAGTAACTTTAAAAAATATACATATATCATTCGAGTCGCAGGTGATTTTCGACCGGCTCGATTTGAAGATATACCCC
The DNA here is from genome assembly GCA_041652575.1 of Phycisphaerae bacterium. Lineage (NCBI taxonomy): Bacteria > Pseudomonadati > Planctomycetota > Phycisphaerae > Phycisphaerae bacterium. The sequence goes on from JBAZHC010000024.1 coordinate 3,180, forward strand.
GCCGAGAAAATCGGACTTGTCGGGAGCAACGGGTGCGGAAAAACCACGCTGCTGAAATTAATTCTTGGAATAATGCAGGCAGATGCCGGAGATGTCCACCAAAGAAAGGGTCTGCGAATCGGATACCTGCCGCAGGAGCCGGTGTTTAACGGCCATAAAACCGTTTTCGAAGAATTACACGACAGCGCACAGGAAATACTTGACCTGCAAAAAAGAATGCACGATGCAGCCGAGGCATTAAGCCTGCTTTCAGGCGATGAATTGCATTCCGCAATGCAGCAATATGAACGGCTCAGCAGCGAATTTGAAATTGCAGGCGGCTACAGGTATGAAACGAGAATAAAGGAAATCGCCGCCGGCCTGGGGCTTCAGGAAAAACATTATTCATTAAAAACAACGCAGCTTAGCGGAGGACAATTGTCCCGGCTGGGACTGGCGAAGGTTCTGCTGGCGGACGCCAACCTGCTGCTGCTCGATGAGCCGACAAACCATCTCGACTGGGATGCAACATTGTGGCTTGAAAAATTCTTGAGAAACTACGGCGGTGCTGCGCTGATTGTCAGCCACGACAGATTTATGCTCGACAGGCTGGTCTGTAAAATCGTGGAAATCAGGGACCACAGGGCAGATGTTTTTCCGGGCAATTACAGCACTTACAGGCAGGAAAAGGAGAAGCGGAACATTGAACTGACTCGTCAGTACGAAGAGCGTCTGGAGTTTGTCGAAAAAACCCGCGACTTTATTGTACGCAACATAAACCGCAAGGGAACCAAAAATGTCGCGCAAGGCAGGCAAACGCGGCTCAATAGCCTTCTCAAGGCCAATCCTGACTTTCTCGAAAAACCAAAACACACGAGGGAGCTTAGTTTTAAATTTGCCGAGGTGGAAAACCGGGGCAAGCGAGTCGATGCTGCGGTAATCTGTAAAAATCTTACAAAGAGTTTTGGCAGCCTGACGCTGTTTGAAAATTTAAGTTTCGAGCTTTTCACCGGCCAGCGGACAGGCGTCATCGGCCCCAACGGTATGGGCAAAACAACGCTGCTGAAACTTGCCCTCGGACAAATAGAGCCGACAGCAGGAACAATCGCGATTAAAAAGTCCCTTTCCATCGGTTATCTTGACCAGGCGGGAGCGGAACTGAATCCGGAAAATACCGTGCTTGAAGAGGCCTCTTCGGTCATTCCGACAATTCTGCCCGAACAGATGCGCAGGCGTCTCGGGGCGTTTTTGTTCGTCAAAGACGATGTGTTTAAGAAGGTCTCTGACCTTAGCGGCGGAGAGCGAAATCGGCTGGCGCTTTGCAAACTGGTTTTGTCAGAACCCGAACTTCTTATCCTCGATGAGCCGACAAACCACCTTGATATTCCGAGCATCGAGGCGCTCGAAAATGCACTTGCCGATTACACCGGGACTATCATCACAATAAGTCACGACAGGTTTTTTCTCGACAGAATAGCCAGGCGGCTTATTGTGCTCGGGGCAGATGAACTTGGCAAAACGACACCGGGCAGATTTGAATTTATAGACGGCTCATTTAGCCGATATGCCGAACTTTTGGAGCAACGGTCTGAACAGGCAGCAGAACAGCAGGCTGCAAAGCCGAAAAAGTCAAGACCGGATAAACCGAAAAAGACTACTCCGCCGGAACTGAAACAATTTAACGGCTGGAAAGTGGAAAAAATTGAGCAGGCAATTGAGGAGACCGAGGCAAAGATTAAAGAACTGCACGAAAGTTTCGGTAATGAAAAAGTCTATAAAGATTATAAACTGCTCGCACAGGTGCAATCGCAGGCCAAAGAAAAAGAGCAATATCTCGAACTGCTTTATAGAGTGTATGAGCTGAGAACAAGTAAGATTTAACCGCTGCGCAACTGGCTTTTACCTTTGAACTCACCGCACCAGTAGTTTTCCTTTACAAGCACATAATCTTCTATTAGTTTTGGGTATCTATGACATGTACCGTATTTTATTTCTGATGGCTCGTTATCCCACTCCCAGTATTTACAGCCTGCGCATTTTTCAATTTGCATAACAATCTCCTATTATCTTTTGTATCGTATGGAATGTGGACGATCCGACGTTCAGCAAGAGGCGCAATCAGCAAACTTTATAGATGTTTAACTATTTCAGGGCTTTAGGTAATGGGCGGTATAGGACTTGAACCTACGGCCTCCTGCGTGTCGAGCAGGCGCTCTAGCCAACTGAGCTAACCGCCCCATCAATGTGAATTATCCATTTTTCAGGGCAATTATCAAGTCTTTTTTAGCTTCTCAATATTTTAAGCATTTTGGCGTATTTTGGATTGATTTGTTCTTTTCTTGTCCAGACAGCAAGCTGGAGGCTCTTTCTGCAGGAGCAATTTTCATCGCACAGCGATTTTTCCGACTGCAAAACCGTCTTTATCAAACCTATCGCGTTTTCCGTCGCTTCATACAGATTACCGATAATATCCTCTATCACTGTCTGCGCATCGGCTTTCTTCTGTTTCCGCCAGCAGTCATAATCGCTTACCATCGCGATAAGCACCAAGCACATCTGAGCCTCTCTTGCGAGTTTCGCTTCAGGCATTGCCGTCATTCCGATAAGCTGGCCGCCCCATTTTTGGTGCATAAGCGATTCGGCCCTGCTCGAAAATTGCGGCCCTTCCATACAGACATACGTCGCTCTGCTGTGGACATTTGTTTTTACTTTGCCGGAAACATTCAACAGGATTTTTCTTAATCTGTCGCAGTAAGGATTTGCCATCTCGCAATGAACCGCGATATCATCAAAGAAAGTATTTTTTCTTTTAAATGTCTTGTCGATCGTCTGGTCAACAATCACAAGGTCCCTCGGTTTTATTTTTTGCGTAAGCGAGCCGACAGCGGCGCTTGCGATTACCGATTTTACGCCCAGTTTTTTTAATGCGTAAATATTTGCCGCGTACGTAACAACGGATGGACTGTATTTATGCCCCCGGCCGTGCCTGTTCAGAAAAGCTACTTTTCTGCCGGCGAAAGTTCCTGTAAGTATATTATCGCTTGGAAGACCGAAAGGCGTATCAACTTTGACATGGCGGAGATTATCAAGCCGCTCCTGCAATACATCACCAATTCCCGAACCGCCTATCAGGCCTATAATTTCTGACATTATTGTTTCCCTTTTAAAAATTTTCTGTAATTTTACTCATAAACACCCCACAAAACAAGTCTTTACAATAAACAAAAAAGGCCGGCGAAAAACCGGCCTTTTGTCTCGGTATTTTAGAATTAATCCCTATTCCTCCGATTCCTCATCAATAGATTTCCTGAATTCAAGATACTCTTCTTCGCTCATCGATTCCTTAAAATCCTCATCGCTTTTCCACAATTCATCGAGCCAGTCGAGTACCTGGTTAACATCGACTACCAAAGGTTCGACTTGTACCACTGTCATTGCCTCAGCCTGCATTTGTGCAGGCATCAATAAAAGTTCCGGTTCGGATTGTTCCGACATCATCATTTCTATTTGACTGCCTGTATCTTCAAAATACGCCCCACGTCTGCCGACACATCGAATCGGCGGCATACGGTAATTACCTATAATTTCGATGTTATCTATGCCCCAATACCCAGCCCAATAATAACCATTGTAATGCCAGCGAATTCGGACGTTCGACTGGTCAGCAGCAATTCCGCTTATATCCTCAGTAATATTTCCACTTGATGAATCTGTATATTGGAGTATTGTTTGCCACGGGCCGTTATTAATGCTTATATCGACATCGGCATTTGCATCTCCCCAACCAGAGTAAGAGAAATCATGAGAAAATTTAAGTGTAACTCCTAATGTTCCGTTGCAGTCGACAGCAGATGTAATAAGCATTTCATTCATATCCGCATCTTCTCCAAAATAGCTGTCAGCGATACAAGCATTTCCTGTCCAATATGAACTACTTTCATAACCGGGATTATCTGTCCTCCATGTTTTGCCATCATTATAGTCATCGATTAAAGTCCAATCATTGGGAATACCATTTTCGAAGTCCTCAGCAAGCAATATCTCATTATCCGGCCAGGCGGCATTCCACTGCCAGTTCTGTGCAAAGACGGCGAAATCCTCAAAATTGATAAAATTATTATCATTAAAATCGGCAGGCATCGAAGAATTCACATCTTCAAGCCAGTAATCCGAATAAAGAAGCAAATCGGCTGAATTAACTATACCATCTTCGTTGAAATCCGCATCGTTAACGTAAAACTCATCAGAACCTATATCGGTTCTGCCGTTTACTATCCTCGGTTCGTCGTCAATGTCGGTTTCGCCTTGTTCGGCAACGAAATTCGGGTCGCCTTTGTCAATGCAGGATGTCGAATCGGGCATCAAATGATAATTACTTAACTGAGGGTTTTCATCTGTGTTTCCTATGCCATCACCACCGGGATAGTCTTGAATACAATTATAGTTTACTTTCGTGGATGTGCCATTAAGGCCGTTAGTATTTCCCCAAATAATATTACTATGAATATTTGGGTCGGCGTAATACAGAAGAATACCATAAGTATCGTTATCTACAATCGTATTATAAATAATATCGGCATTAGAAGTAGTAGCGTAAATACCGTAGTTATTGGAATATATCCGATTAGCAACTAAATTATTCCCTCCGTATACACCAACGTTATTATTGGCAATGATATTCCCCATCAGCAAGGCGTTATCGCCTATAAACCCATAATTATGGTTTTGTATATTACATCTTCGAATCTCCGCACTACCGTTACAGGATATACCGCCACTACTGTTATTAACAACGTCACATCTTTCAACGGTAAAAACGCCATCTCCACTAATGCCGTTATAGTTTCCTGTAATAATGCTGTCCGTTACATTTACAATAGAGCCGGAATTTACCATAATACCGGCGATGCCATCTGAGTTATGTGATGCAATTGTGCATCTGTCGATGTTTACCTGTGTACCGGAATCGCTGCAATTTATACCATGAGAAGCATTCGTATTTACGAAAGTATTAATAATATTTACATTTGAACCATTTTCGCAGCTTATGCCATTATTATTATTGTTTTTGACAATGCAGTTTTTAATTGTTGTCGTACTGCCGTAGCAGTAAATTCCTTTTTGCGTTCCTTTTGTAACAGTAAAGCCGTCGAATATACAATCGGCGGCGGTAACGACATTCGAGACATCGCCGGTGTCATTATCATCGTCCACATCGCCGGAGAGAGTTGTCGTATTATTTGTATCTGCGAGATTTCTCTGGTCGATGCTGCTTTCCCAGCCCGCGAAATGACCATAAATATCAATTCCATCAATCAATGTAAAAGTTTTATTACCTGGCGATGGGTCGTTTGCCTCTGTCGGATAATATGTCCCGGCCGCGACCCAAATTTGCTCGGTGCAGAGTGTAATATTTGTCAGTGCATCGCGTAATTCTTTGTACGCGGTTTGCCAACTGCGGCCGTCTCCGCCTTCATTAGCATCCTGGCGGACATAAATAATAATATTTTCACAGCAGATGTTTGTATCTACCGCATCGGTTTTGATAAGATTACCGCCGCTATAAAAATATACGGTGTTTGTAAGCGGACTGCCTTGCGGACAATCTTCTCTAATTTTTACTTTTAACGTCAGGGTATCGAAAACGCCGAAGCCGGAGCCTGTGTTGACATCGCCGATGTACCATGTAACGGTTTTCGCGGCTTCGTTATAGTCGCAATAGTAGTTGGGTTCGGCACTGATAAAATCAACGCCGGAAGTGGGGAGGAAATCAACGATTGTAACGTCGTTTACTTCGATGTTGTTTTCGTCGAAGATGTCCGTTTTGAGAACGAAATAATCGATTGTGTAATTTATATCCCTTTCAACTGTTTGGGTGGAGGGGCCAACGCAATCTCCCTCATCAAGTCCATCATCTTTGAAAATATCGACTTCTATGCCATCTGGCAATGGCGGTATCGGCGGAGTGTGCTGAATTGGGCCAACACCATACATTAAAGCAAGAGTAATGGATTTTGTTTCGAGTGGGCCTAAATTGCCAATATACCATTTCATCGCACCGGCGACTTCGTTACCATACAAATTATTAACATCATTGAGGTTTCTGCTTTTGATATCAGCTCCCATATATAAATAATAATTATAATCGCCAAAATAATTAAAGCCGTAATCTACGGGTTCAATTGTTGAACTTATACTCATCCAATCGACATGTTCTGTTTGAGGATCACCAGAATTCCAAAGTGTTATATCATAACGAAAATTGCCAACCTGATGATTCGAGTCACAAGGAAGATAATTTGATAATGAATCATAAAAATTAGCTGTTTCATACATACCATGTGTATTGTATGTTTGAAATGCAGGATGGCCGTGAAGCATTTGGTAAAACTCAAGGCCGTTGACATCCGAAGTTGTGCTTAAATTTTTGAACTTGTACGTCAAAAGCAAAACATATCGTTCTGAATAACAAAATACAGGAGTTCCGTTCGGGTCACGAAATGTTATTGGCGAGCCGCCAACACCATTAGCGTCCTGTTCGCCTAAATCAACAACTTCATAATAGACTGTAACCGCTAACTTTCCATCATCAAGTGATGACCATGCAGTGTCGTTGCCGGTTGAACTTATTGAATAATAGCCCGTACCTGGAATATACCCTGTTGGTTGGTATTGGTCTGTCCATACAGGATTACAAATGCTATTTGATTCATTATGAGACCAGTTAAAAACGAATGGCGAACCAGTATTAAAAGTTGGTATTCTAAAATAATCCGTAAGCCACTCAGCCTCATTATTATAATTAATATTTTGATAATAAACTGCGGCTGCTATATCACCCGTTGTCATTTCGTGTGGGCCATATTCGTGTCGTTCTGAAGGATACCATTCCGTTATATCCATGTATCCTGCGCTATCAAATAGCATATACCAGTAAGGACAATTCAATTCAAATTCCCCATCACGTGCAAAACTATTTGAACTTATAAAAGGGATTAAACAAATAATAAAAACAAAAAAGTTCCGATAACATTTTCTTAAAAATGCAGACATGATTTCCTCCGTAAAAAGATGTGGGTGTTTAGTTTCCTCTTTTTCTTATGAATAATGACAGTAATCCAAATATAAAAATCGTAGACGGCTCCGGGATTTCATGCAGAACTACCTGTGTTAAAGGATTAAAGTCTCCGGTATTCCTAAGGGCAATGGTGAAACTTTGTCCATTCTCCCAATATCCCTTTACAGCTCCCGAAGTGCCTTCTGGTATTAAGAGTTGCAATGAGGTTCCATAAATATGAATTTTCGCATTATCATATATACGAACATTTATGAAATTACCTAATGAATGTAAATATGCAATGCTATCATTATATAGATCAAAACCTGGTGATGTTGTTGCATTAGCAAATATATTAGAAGTGTCATAAAGACTAAAAACCAAAACGTTTCCACCGGAAAAATTAAGAACAGATGTATCAAAAATGTTACAATACTCAATTTGACCATTTGTCATTGTGACGGTTGTCTGGTCTGGCGGGGTGTCATAAATGTTTACAGTTCCGTATTCGCCGGACGAAATCGTTGCGTTACTATAAATATTGACATCAATCGGTGTCGCATTCGCGCATACCGGCAATAAAAACAGAACTGCAAAAACCGCCCCTACTAACTTCTTCATTTTCTCGCTCCTTAAAAAATTTCTCCCTAATTTTTTCTTCTCCGTCTGGACTTCCGCATCCTGCCTAATCATCAGCCAGACTCAATAATTCATTATACCAAATTTACCATTAAAA
>JBAZHC010000025.1 GCA_041652575.1 Phycisphaerae bacterium
CGTAGGCGGTGAAGTCGTAAATCGGCGGATTGACGAGCAGGATTTTCGGTTTCGTTAGCATAAGGGTATTTTAAACATTAAGTCACTAAGACACCAAGGCACAAATTGATTAAGAAATATAACGACAGTAGTCGGTATCCGGCAGGCAGAATTAATCGTTGAGAATTGGATAGGCAAGGGTATAATACCGGGAACATTAATTTTGGCGACAAGAGAATTTTTCGGAGGAATGATTATGAAACGATTTTTGATTTTGCCGATGCTTCTTCTTTTTTTCGGCTGTGATGAAGCACCAAAAATTGAGCCTCCAAAGGAACTTTTGAATCCTTCCAATCCCCAGGAAGCTGTTTTTTTACAGGATATGACGTCAGCAAGTCTTAATGTGCCGGTCACAACATCCGTTTTGCTTGGCAATGGCGTGACAATGGAACTGGTGCTGATACCAGCGGGTGAGTTTTATATGGGTTCGCCAAGTAAAGAGGCATTGAGGGAATCAAGCGAAGGACCGGTGCATCAGGTTAAAATCAGTAAACCATTTTATATGGGCAAGTACGAAGTAACACAACTTCAATATAACGCCCTGATGGGTTATAAAAAATTTAAATTCCGCGGCGACGCAATGCCGGCGGAAAACGTTAACTGGTACGAGGTAAATTCTTTTATAGGCGTACTGTGTAAAGATTACGGCTATAAGTTTCATTTGCCGAGCGAGGCGCAATGGGAATACGCCTGCCGAGCGGGGACGACCACTCCGTTTTATACCGGCGAAACAATAAGTTCGGAACAGGCTAACTATAACAGCGCATATATTTATGGCAAGGGCAGGAACGGCATCAATCCGAAGATGACAAGTCCGGTGGGAAAGTATCCGCCTAATCCGTTCGGCCTGTACGATATGCACGGAAATGTGTGGGAATGGTGCAGTGATTTTTATATGCCTGATTATTATAAAAAAGGAAAATTTACAGACCCACAAGGCCCTGCGACAGCGGGCGGGCACGTTATTCGCGGCGGTTCGTGGAGAGATAAGCCTGAAAGACTGCGGTCGGCAAGCAGAAGCGGAAAAGGAGAAGGGGCTGATAAAAAGTACCTGGGCTTTCGCGTCGCTATGGAAATACCCGAAGGCACCGGCAAGCAAATCGGCTCGGTAATACTGCCATTGAACAAGAAAGTGTCGGAATCGGGAATCGTGGAGAGCACCATCATTCAGGCACAGCAGCCTCAGGAAATAGAAAGCGAGCTTGTGTATGATGAAAATACCCGGCAGGGATATATATCCGTAAAGGGCAAGGGGTTGGAGGCGAGAAACTGGATGCTGAAAAAGATTGAAGAAGTATGTGCATCGAAAAATATCGTACTCGAAGAAGGCAGGAAACCACAGCCAGCGTATTACCGACTGCTGGATGAGACGCTTGCCGACGGAGTTTACACAATAAAATTTGAAGTGATACATTAGGAGAATTTTATGAAAACTTTACTGAATTTTTTGTTTGTTGTTTTGATTTTCGCGTCACTGGGATGCGAGGAAAATTCGAAAGTCAAACTTCGGCCTGACGTTGGAAATGCTTCTTTGGTTGATAACGCGGTGACCCGTCCGATTGCATACGCGGGCAGTGCGCTATTGGGCGAAGGAGTCGAAATCGACGAGGAAGCTACAAAGATAAACGAAAATGGTCTGCTGGAATTGTATATAAAGGGGCACAATAACTCGCAGGAGACAAAGCGATTCTGGTACAGACCCGAATGGATTGATGCCGATGGGATGACAATTGAAAGCAGAACAAGCGTTTGGACCCCGATGTCGGTCAGAGGAAAATCGGATTTCACGATAAAAGTTGCTGCGACGGCAGCACAGGCCAAAGATGTAAAAATTGACACAAAGAAATGGGAGTAATTTATGAGAAACAAAATACTATTAACAGTCTTTTTCATCGCGGCTACCTTTATTTCCGGATGTCAGGAGAATGAAGTAAAACGAATTGACACGATGAACGATGACGGCAAAGAGGTCTTAGACCTCGACTACCGCGATTTCGAACTGGCAGCGGCTGAGATGACGCGTTCGATGATAGCGTCGGGCGCATTTAATAAACAGGGCGGCGGGCGATACGTCGTGGCGACATCGAATATCGACAATATCACATCAAGGCGAATTGACACCGACCAGCTTATGGCGAAAATAGAAGAAGAACTTTATAGCAGCGGTCAGGTGGTAATGACTTCGGCAGTAGGGGGCAGAAGCTCAGTTGATAAAATGGTTCACGATATCAGGGACGTGCGGGATTCACAATACAGTGATGAGTTCAAGAGTGAAACGCTTGTCGAAAAAGAACAGTTAATCGCGCCTGAGTTAAGCATATCGGGCAAAATTTTTCAAAACAGCCTGAGATATGACAAAGACCACGTACAGCAGGAATATTATTTCCAGCTAAAAGTTACGGAACTTGCCAGCGGTCTCAGAAAATGGCAAAAAGAAGTTCTTATCGGCAAACGCGGCAAAATTACCGAGGTTGATTTAGATTAACCTGCAAGGAGAGAAAGATGAGAAATGCATATTTATTTTTCTTTGTTTTGATACTTGTCGCAAGCGCGTTTTGTGCGACTTCCACGACAGAAATCCAGACAAAAGGGCAAGGCGGCAGCCGGGATGAGGCGATTAACAGTGCGCTCATCGGTGCGATTGCGCAGGTAAACGGAGCGGAGATTAATACCGCAGACGTTAATTATGAGTTAGTAAAAGCTGATTTAAGCGGAACCGGCAATAACCAGACAGTTATAGTGCTCGATTCGGTACCGAAGGAGACAAACGAAAAAGTCAGGGTGTCAGGATTTATAAAAACCTACGAAATACTGGAAGAAAGAAAAATCGACGACGGCCTTTACGAAGTAGTGCTCAAAGCATTAGTTTACGATTATCCGTCGGCTGAGCAGAACAACAGGTACAGTCTTGCGGTTATGCCGATACAAACGCTGGAGCAAAATTATAATTTTGACGGCAAGGATGTGCAAGCCAATGAATTATCAGAAAGACTGGGGCATAAAATCAGTACGGCACTGGCTAATACCAACAAATTCTCAATACTCAGCGAAGATTTTGTAACAGGTTTCAATAAAAACCAAAGCAGTGCTGATTCAAGCGAACTTGGCATAAAAGAAAAACCCAAAACAGGGCAGGCTCTCGCACCGGACTACATTCTCACCGGCCTTTTATCAGATGTCAGGCTCGAAGGCGAAGATAAATATCTGAGGGCGATAGACAAAACAGTAAGAGAGTATGAGCTTGATTTGGTTTTCGATTATAAGATTATAGTTGCTCCCACTAAACAGTTAAAAGTTTCGGATTCGATAAGATATCATCTGGAAACGAACGAAATAAAAGACCTCACGGCAAAACGTGATGTCGATGAACTGAATATCAGTGAGCTGACCGATAATCTTTTGGCAAAACTCAGTAACCAGGTTGTATCCGAAGCAATTGACAGAATCTATCCTATAAGAATAGCGGTTATTGATGAAAACGGCAGAGTGATAATAAATCAGGGCGGGGACAGGATTAAAGAAGGAATGGTACTGGACGTCATTAACGAAGGTAAGGAAATCGTAGACTTTGACACGAAAGAATCATTAGGCAAAATTGAAACCGTTGTTGCGAAAATCAAAGTCGGCCAAGTAGAGCCAAGTTTCGCTTACGCTGATATAATCGAGAACGGAGATATCTCTGAAGGCCTGATATGCAGAATGACTAAACCCGAAGAACGTAAAATTCAGGGTCTGAAATCTGAAGTTACAATAGATTCAAATAAAGGCGTCAAATTGCCAATAGACCAATAACATCAAGTATTATCGAATTAAAAACGGCCGAGGCGGTGACGCGACTCGGCCGTTTATTTTTTGTGTTTAAGAAAAAGAACCCCCTAATACCCGCCTTCGTTAAAACTACGGCGGGTAAAAATTAGGGGGCTAAATTTTAAAAAACTCTATTTTGGGTAGCCGACGGTCTGGGCAAGGATAACTTTCTGGTCGGGGCGAAGGCCAATAGCTTTGGCGAGGATTTCTTTATCAACGTAACCGCGAACGACGGTTGCTAAATTTTCCGAAGCGCAGAACAGATAAACATTCTGTGCGATGAAGCCCACGTCGGCACCGGAATAAAATACCTTGTCCTGTTCGGAGCCTCTGGTCATTTTCGACAAATCAGCAACGTAAACAAGATTGACGGGGGCGACTTCGACGAAGGGCTGCTTGCCGGTCATTTTGCGGAGGTCTTTTTCGAGAACGAGTTTGAGTGAGTTGGATTGCGCGTCATAGAGATAAAAGCCTTTGGCGAGCGCGACGTAGATGTCGATTTCCTGCTGGTTCATCGCTGACGGCGCGGTGCGTTTGCCGTCGGGGCGGTTAATGCCGAACGCGGCCCAGAGGAGATTCGAAAGAAGCTGGTCGGGCAATTGTTGTGTGCTGAACTCGCGCGAGGTCTTTCTTTCGCTCAGGGCCTGCATCAGCGGCATGCCGCCGGTGGTCTGCGGTGCGGGCAATTGGATTGCCTGTGTTTGCGGAGCGGCTGGTTCGTTCGGGTCGGCTGCGATTGAAGAAACAATCAGCAGACAGAGTGACAGTAATAAAGTTAGTGCGAGCAATTTGGTTTTCATTTTGTTCTCCTAAAGACACGGATTAACAAGATTGAATCATTAAATACGCTGATTATTTAACCACGAATTAACACGAATTAACACAAAAAATTAAAAAGCAAAAAGACAAAATAATCATTCTTTTTAGACAGGATAACAGGATTAACAAGATTGAATCATTTTATAAAGACAGGATAACAGGATTAACAAGATTGAATCATTAAATACGCTGATTATTTAACCACGAATTAACACAAAAAAGCAAAAAGCAAAAAGACAAAATAATCATTCTTTTTAGACAGGATAACAGGATTAACAAGATGTTTACGCGGCCGTGCCGGCCGAGGCTAAACGGTACCTTCATCACAACCGGCGGGAGTGGTCGGCA
>JBAZHC010000026.1 GCA_041652575.1 Phycisphaerae bacterium
CGCGACGGATATCGCTGCTCGCGGTATCAACGTCGAAGGCATTTCGCACGTCATCAATTTCGATGTTCCCACGTTCGCGGAAGATTACATCCATCGCATCGGCCGAACTGGCCGGGCTGCCGCGACAGGCGACGCGATAACTTTTGCTTCCTATGACGAACTGCTGCACCTGCGAAACATTGAAAAATTCATAGGACGCAAGTTTGTGCACGAGAGGTGCGAAGGTTTTACCTATACCAAACCCATGCTGACTCAGCCCGTAAGTAAACCGTCGGCTCGTCACCCGCACGCAAGTCGAATCAGCGCTGGCGGCAGGGGCCACAGCCAACGCGGCGGCAGAAGAAAACGCTACTAACAAATTGTCAAATTCGTTATTGTTTAAACACACAAAACCCGGAATCCAAAACTTTGTGGGGCCGGTTTATTTTTGTTTCTTATACCGATTGACTCTTTAATTCTTATTCCCGCTGAAGCTTACTCCGTATTTTATACTGGGCGGTTTTGACCTTTTTTTGAATATTGTAAACCGAGAATGTTTGCGTATAATTGTGACATGTAAACTGGCAAAAAGGTTCGTTTGTTTTATGCAATTATGCGAAAAATGAGATTTTTAGGCAAAAAACAGAGTTTTGTCTGGAAGCAAAACCCGAATGCGGGTTTATCTATGAACCATATAAACAGTCGTTGTGCAAAGAAAGAAGGATGAATTATGTCAAAGAGTATGTATTGCCCTAACTGCCATGCATATGTAGGCGACTGCGGTCATGTCTCAGGGGGCCTCGCTGGCCCCTCGACGCTGTCAGGCACATGTGGTAAGTGTGAACGTCAGTATTCAGTGACATGCAATGGTGACTGCCTCAAGGAGAAAGCTGAGGCAAAACAAGGAAGTTTTACCACCGGCCTCCGAATTTCCGAGGACGGACGAAAAATCATTGATGACAATGGTGACGAACTTGCGACGTTTAGGGAGGATATTGTTGTTCGCACCGAAAACAAAGGCGGCGACTTTCGTCTTGAAGGACAAATGGTGTGTAAAAAGGAGTGTATTGCGTGGGACTCAAATGGGAAATGCGTTAGGTACTATACATCATGTACTTATATACCAGCACCCACGACATAGTACGATGGTGATGGTAAATCGTGGTAAATAGATGGCATAGCAAGCGGCTGTAGTGGATGGGTTTTACCATTGTTTTTATGGGCTGGTAATTATCTAAACAGTTCTTTGAAGTAATCAGGCAGTTTGGCCTCGAATGTCATCTCTCGGCCGTCGGCGGGATGCTTGAAGGAAATGGATTTGGAATGAAGTGCCAAACGTCTGTACCCATCTTCTTTTCCGTATTTTCTGTCGCCCACAACCGGATGGCCTTTATCCGCAAGATGAACGCGAATTTGATTTTTGCGGCCGGTCAGAAGATTAATTTGGAGCATACTGAACTGCTTGGTTTCTTTCAGAACTTTATAAGCGGTCTTCGCTAATTTGCCTTTTCCGGAATCTGTCGTGGAATAAACAACAAAGGCCTTGTTCTCGGCCAGGTACGAAGTAATAATTCCCTCTTTAGGCGAAGGCGTTCCGTGAACGACGGCAATGTATATCTTGCAGACGTCTTGCCACTGGTCCTGCAAACGTGATTTTATTTCTTCGCTTTTTGCGAAAACAAGAACGCCTGATGTCCACTGGTCCAGCCGGTGAACGGTGAAAATCTGGTTTCGCGATTTGCAATTTCCTTTGCGAACGTAGTCGGTAAGGATGTATTGAACGGTTCTTGTTTTGTCGGTTAGCGTTTTGACGGTCAACAGCCCGGCCGGTTTATTGACTACGATAATATCTTTATCTTCGTAGAGAATTTCGAGTCCTTTGGGGAGATGTCTGTAAGGCGACTGTTTTTTACCGGGCATATTTGTATTCTCTAAACGATAAAACCATCTTTGAAGTTTCGCGTCAAAGTCATTTGATGTCAATACCGTTTTTCGCCGGCAGCGGCTTGACCAATACCAGTCCGCACAGCAGTAATAACGATTTGGCAAAAGCCGCGATTTTGACGCGGATTTCTCTGGTTAATTTGGGCCACAGAGGGTACCCAGCTACGCGAAGAGCTATGCTGAGGCAGGCAGATTTATTAAGATTGGCGATATATTTAATCTTTCAGTTTCTTTTTATGTTTTGTCTCGGCCTTCTTTATATTTTCCGCGGCTGGTAAATTCTCCGGCATGGTGCCGCCGATCTCCTTAATTGTCTGTCGGATTTTCGCTCCGACCTGGCGATGTGTACGGTTTGCTTTTTCCCTTCCCTTAATGTTTTCTCGCCTCAGTTTTTCTTCGGTTTGGGTAGCCCTGAAAAGATTAGCTGCAAGCTCGGTGCTGCCCATATAGTCGAGAATCTGCTGTCCTTTTTTGAGGCCTTTGCGTCGATGGATATCGCCGGAAGTCAATCCATTGTATAATCCCATATAACCGTGGTTTTGGAAAATGGCGTAGTCCGATGCCTTTACTACTCCTGCCTCTTTGGCCGCTCCGGCAAGACGAATGTTGTGGACTTTCATCTCCTTGCGAAGGATGAGTCTCCTTTTGTCTTCGATTTCCTGTTCGGAAATTTCCTGTCTGCGCGTCTGGACGGCAAAATATGTCTGCCCCAGTGCCACAATTTCCTTTGACGGGTCAGCATTCTGAACTATCAGGTAGCAGGCATATCGGGACATATATACGGTATTTACGGGCCTTTGCGCTCCGCTGCCTATATAGACCATTTCGGTGATATCAACGAAATGGTCTTCGACGGGGTGCCCGCTGTTAAAACAGGCTTTTTTTGCTTTTTTAATTACCTGCTCGAAATTGCGGTAATCGGTATAGCCGAGGACCTGAGAAAAATCTCTGCTTGACCAGTATTCGCTGCCTGCATTATTGATTCGTTTGATGCGCTCGAAGGGCGAATCATTGCCCGTGGGTGGTGTTCTATTAATCTCATTTGCCATTTTTGTTCTCCGTTCGCTTGACCGGCATACATCTTAGTCGCAAAACAGGAACATTTCAAACAATACGGCAGGTTTTTTTCGGTTTTTGCAATACGCCTCGGGAAATTTGTCCTGCGGCAGAGATTGGTTACTGAATTCTGTATTCTGACTCCTATATTCTGTTTTTCCTTTCTTTCACCGGAATTATGGGGTAATCTGCTAAGTGGCAGATAACAGCATTTTCGATTTAGTTAATTTATGTCCTCCGTCCAAATAAGTGTGCTGCATGGAGATATATAGGGACAAATCATTTATTTTCAGGCAGGTGATGACGCCACAATTTTTTGACTCAAAAATGTTATAAAAATCAGGCAATATATTGTTGCATAATTAAAAGATGTGGAGTTAAAAATGACCAAAGCTTCAAATAGAACATATAAGCTTTCCCGAGCTTCGATGCTTTCATTCCGAGATGAGAGCAAGATGTATGAATCGCTTTCAGGCGAGGAGTGGATTTGGGAATCTCAAGCTCGGCTGTCGGTTAAGATAGCAGGCTTTCCCTTGGGTGGAGCTCCAGGTTTTATAAGTGTAACAAACAAACGAGTGGTATTTGAGCCGGCAAAAACGAGCATTACAGGAGCTATGGCAGAAATAGATTTTCAAAATATAGAGAAAGTTCAGAAGACATGTAACTTTCTGATTTTTCCTAACTCATTCAAGATATTTACCAAGGATGGCAAATGTTACAAGTTCACAACATGGAGCAGGAACGCTATCGTGAAGTTACTCGATAACCCCAAAAAACTGTGAAATCTTCGGTCAAATACGGCAGGGCTAACCGAGTCGTATCTTGGTTTCGATGATGTCGTTGGGTTTGATTTTATTATCAGGGTTGGGGATTTGCATTTCGAAGTAACGCTCGGCCCGGCCGGTTGCGAATCCATCGTCAACAGATTCGATTAATACGCGTTCACTGCGGCCAATAAAATTTTCTCTGTATTGATGAGCTAAATCATCGGCGAGTTTTTGCAGTATTGCGGCGCGCTCTTTGATTATTTGCGGTTCGGTTTTCGGTGACATCTTCTCGGCAGGCGTTCCGCGGCGGGCGGAGAAACTAAATACGTGGATGCGCGAAAATCCGACGGCCTTGCATAATTCGGTTGTCTGCTCGAAATCCCTATCGGATTCGCCGGGAAAGCCGACGATAATATCGGTAGTAATCGCGGGGTTTTCCAAACAGGAGTTCAGCATTCGCACTTTTTCGAGATAATCCTCGGCCGTGTAAAGCCGGGCCATTTTTTTAAGAATATTATCCGAGCCGGACTGCAATGACAGGTGCAGGTGCGGCATAATATTAGTATGTTTGGCGAGTACGTCAAGCAGTTGCGGCGTGATATCCTGCGGGTTGAGCGAGCTGATACGCAGGCGGTGCAGGTCGGGAGCTAGCGCGAGTTTTTCGAGCAATTGCGCGAGGTAATCTGTTTCGGGGTTTGTCCAGTTTTGCCGGCGAGTGGTATCCCGGCCGAACGCGCCGAGACAGATGCCGGTCAGGACGATTTCCTTATGGCCCGATTTTACCAGTTGTTCAGCCTCGCGGCAGATAGAATCTATGGGTCGGCTTTCGATTCGGGGGCGAACAATTGGTATGATGCAGTACGTACAATAATTATCGCAGCCGTCCTGGGCCTTCAAAAAAGCCCGTGTATGGCCCGCAAAAGCGGTCAATTCGGGCAATTTCAAGGGGTCACAGGTGCTTTTGGGCTTG
>JBAZHC010000027.1 GCA_041652575.1 Phycisphaerae bacterium
AGCCGGTAATTATGACTTCCGCAAATGACGTTGCAACCTGGGACGGCAGCGTAGTTACATACGATGGTAACGATGTAAATGACATTATTACAATGGGTGACCCCAAGACAGGTACCTGGCGTCCGGCTTGTAATGAATGGGGTAATCTGACCTTAATGGGCGAGGCCCTGATTTCCGCTTCGCATTATGGCGATGCAATAGTCAGTTATGTTGATGGTGCCGGCGCTCCAGCCGTTAACAACTCGAAGTGTCCTACCGGTCTTAATAAGAAGATTATGGAAGGTTTAACGGCAACTTTCACCGGAGACCCAAACGTATTATACGGCGGTGACAATGATGACGATGACAGCGGCTGCATTCGCTACCTTTCACTTCGTTACGGTGGAAAGGTAATTGAACTCCAGAACGAGCTTAACGGCCTTTCACTGGGAGCCATTGGTCGTGGAACAGAGATTAGTCACGTCGAAATCATGAACAACGTTGATGACGGTATCGAGATTTGGGGTGGGACAGTTGATTTGGACCACATCAGTATCTGGAATATCGGTGACGACAGTCTGGATATTGACGAAGGATATCGCGGCTGCATCGAATACGGTATTATTGTTCAGGGTTACTGCGCTGATGCATCTCAGGGTTCAGGTGTTGGTGATAACTGCTTCGAAACCGACGGTGCCGAGGATGCAGATGCCCAGCCGATGACAACAACCAGAATTAAGTACTTCACCGTCATTGGTCAGCCGGACGGCGATTTCGGAACTTGCTGGCGTGACAATGCCCGCGTACAGTACAAATCTTGCATTTGGATGGATTTGGGCGATGACCTTGTCGGATTTGATAATACCGATGGTGATGGTGCAAATGGTTATGACGGCCTCGAGTCCGAAGCACCTTATAAGAGTAGTAACTGGGTTTCAACTAACCCGATAAGAATTAGTTCTGCTGATGGTACAATGTCGTGGAGAGACACTTGGCAGACCGATTTCGCGACTTGGGCAGGTTCGGCCTGGGCAGATCCTCGCGGTTGCGAATATGACCCGAACGACTTGTACAGATTTCTGTGCTGCTGCTGCGAACCACCGGCCAAGCTCGCACAGATTACCAACAGCGTGTTTTATAATGTTAAAAGATATAACGAAGCCGATGTTGTTGGTGTAACAAGTGCCGGCGGTTATAACGGCCTTCAGGCAGCGACGAACGTGAAAGAGCCGGCTGATATGCCGATTCAGAAAATCGTTCGCGGCCCGCAGGTACTTCCCGGCGGCAAAAAGATGGAACCGGTTATTCTGCTCAACCCCATTTCCACAGCAGATGCCTTTACCAAAGGCGCAGGTGGCTTCAGCTGCGGTGACAACTGGCTGACCGACTGGACAGCGGCAGATTCATACGGGATGATTGATAGATCAAACAGTGATTTGAATTGTGATGATGATATAAACCTGTTCGACTTTGCAGAATTTGCCGAGGATTGGCTTCTTATATAAAATTTAGATTGACCTAATCTAACACACAAAATGGCAGTGGCTTAATGCCCTGCCATTTTTTTATTTTTATCCTGCTTGCCGCATATCAGTACTGAAAAGAGCAATTTTTCGCTAACGTAAATAAAATGCTCTTCTAACATTCCTCACATATTTTCGCGGTTTAATTCCAGTAAAAGGAGTGGGCCGGGTTAGAAAATAAACCCCTCTAAACCGCCGGGACAGATTCTGGCAGGCTGTCCTGTTTATTTAACGATTAGTTTAAAGCGTCTTTTACAGGTTGATATTATGCATTCAGCAGCGAATTTACGGTTTTTAATGAGCGTTTTTCTTCTTTTAGTTGTTACTGGATGTAACAAAAAGATTCAAAAAGACGTTCCGTTAGATAAACCGATTTCAGAATTTCAAAGCGAGCTGCTTAATATCGCTTTTGAAACGGCTACATCGATTCCAGTTGACCCGCATATCAAAGACCGGTCGAAGGCGCAGGAGGCGGTTGTTGATGTATGTTTGAAACTTGACCAGGCAAGACTCGCTGCTGCTTATGCTGAACGAATCGATGATTGGCGACGCGGTTTATGTTATGCCGATATCGCGTTCTACTGTGCCGAGCAGGGCTACACAGACAGTGCGGAAAAATATATAGAATTTGCCGGTTCGGTTGCAGAGAAAAGTACCGGTCAAAAATGGCAGACGGACAGAATCAAGACGAAAATCGCCCAGACTTACGCGCTTCTTAAACAGACCGAAAAGGCAGAACGATATAATAGCGACCTGACAAATTCCGAGACCGGCAAATTCCAGTCGGCAAAAATATCTGTTTCGGACGCCAACTCTTTCGACGCACAGGTCGAAGCGCTGGATTCGTTGATTGACAGGGGGGATTTCGACGTCATAAGAAATACTCTTCAGGCATATGCAGTTCTTTTCGACCGTTTTTACGATAATGCCGAACGTCGCTCGCTCGCCGAAGAGAAAATACGGACTGCTTTGGAAAAATATAAGCTGCCGGGTTTTATTTTTTTGGAGTTACTGGCCGACATTTCTCAATCTTATATCGAACACAACGACCCGAACAAAGCCCTCGAACTGGTAAATGAAGCGAAGTTTATTTTAGATAACAGTCAATGGCCGCTTGAGCAGCTTATTAAATACCGGACGATGCTGACTGAGTTGCGTTTTCGCGCAGGGGAAACTGAAAAAGCTCTTGGTGACGCCGATGCCATTTTAAATTTATATAACGAGAAGAAAAATTTAATTATCAACATTTACCGCGCAGAAGCATTTCGTCGTATTGCTCGGATGTATTCGTCAATGGGTAATACCCAGGCTGCATTGTCAGTTTATAAACTGGCTGTTGAGGCGGGAGTCGAAAATCCTAATTCCAGGCCGAGAGCCGAAGATTTGTCCGCGACCTGCTGCTCAATGGTTTTATATGCTGTCGAACCTGACGCCGAACTTTGGTCACGAATTCGTCAGATTAGCGAATCATTGGGGGCACCATGGTAAATCGGCGGAAGTTGCGGTGCTGTGTATTTTTATTAACGTTATTTTTGTCTTTTGCTGCCGTCGCGGATGAGCAGGCAGGCGGTATCCGCGGCATTATCTACGATAAAGATTTTGAGGCGCCTCTTGCTGCCGCACAAGTCCTGATTGCTGAAACACAGGAACAGGTAAATACCTCTGATGAAGGCAATTTTATTTTCAGTCAGGTAGTACCGG